>JBEDCT010000206.1:0-11360 GCA_041176665.1 Bacteroidota bacterium
ATGTATATTTTCAATCGGTGGGGAGAAATCATTTTTGAAAGCAATGACCCTAGCATCGGATGGGATGGTTCATACGGAGTAGAAGGAAAAGATGCTGAAGTTGGTGTATATACTTATCAGATATTCATTAAAATCCCTACTTTTGACGAGCGAAAAATGATCGTAGGTCACGTTAATTTAATAAGATAAAAGTGAAAATTAAACAACTATTATTACTCAGTATTATCCTTTGGAGTATGACGCCAGTCTTTTCTCAAGGAACTCCAATTAGTGTTGGTGGACAAGTGGCGACTTTTACAAGTATGATTCGCGGCTACCATTTTACTGCCCCTACAACGTTTACCATTTGTGGGTTATATGTTCCGCCTGAGGCAAATGCAGCAGGTGCACAAACGATACGCGTCGTTAGATTCACGGCTGGTCCACCACCGGCGTTTGCAGGGACAACCAATAGTTTTGTTCAATTATTCACCATCACAAATGCGCCAGCTACTGGAGTTGTTCCTTGTAACATTCCTGTTACAAGTGGCGATATTATTGGTGTTTACGGAGCTCGTGGAGCCAACTGTGTGAATAGTTACGGTCCGGCAAATTTTGTAACAAGTATTAACGGTTTCAACACAACGTTGCAACGCAGTGGTATGCAGTCGTGTCCTGCGGGAACAGGTGCAGCCATGGCAAACATTTGGTCTGAAGTTAATTACAACATCGGACGAATTAACATGTACATCAACTGTTGTCAAACACCGACGATTACAACTGGGTCTAATAGCCCGATTTGTGCTGGACAACCATTGAATTTAACGACAACAGCCAATCCAACAGGAGCATATACGTATGCTTGGACGGGGCCAAATGGTTTCGCTTCTACCGTTCAAAATCCAACAATTGCTACTCCTACTATCGCTGCTGCTGGAAACTATACGGTCGTTGTTACTATTCCTAACTGTGGTACAGCAAATGGAACGACTGCTGTAGTTGTCAATCCTGGTCCAACGATTACCGTTCCACCAATTACGATTTGTCAAGGTGGGTCAGGAACGTTAACTGCCAGTTCATCCACAGCGGGTGGAACATGGACTTGGTCGTTAAATGGTAATATTTTAGGCAGTGGATCTACATTGTCTGTTAATCCAACAACAAATACAACCTATACTGTTGAATATAGTGCTAATGGATGTACCGGCACGAGTACCGTTTTAGTATCTGTTGAGCCAACCCCTCAGCCGCAAATCGTAAATGATAGTGTTTGTCTTGGTCAAACAGGAACATTATTTGTTTCAAATGTTTCTGCCGGTGGTACATACTTATGGTCAACAGGAGCAACAACTGCCTCCCTGAGTGCAGCGCCAACAACAAACACGACCTATTCAGTAGTCTACACAAGTTCAAATGGATGTGTTGCACCAAGTGTCTCTGGAGATATTATCGTTAAACCAAATCCAATTGTATCAGTAGTCAATGACACCATTTGTATTGGCTCTTCAACTACTATAACAAGTACCGTGGACTTAAGCGGAGGAACCTATGCTTGGTCTCCACTTCCATCTACAAGTAATTCTATCACCGTTACACCAAATAGTACTTCAACATACACGGTAATTTATACCTTACAAGGTTGTACCGACACGGCAAGTGCTACAGTTGTTGTGAATCCAATTCCTGTTGCATCCACTTCGAATACAACGATTTGTTTTGGTGATGTTGCTACCTTAAATGCTAGCGCGAATTTGCCAAACGGAACCTACTTATGGTCTACCACTGAAACGACAAGTTCCATTCAGGTGAGTCCAGCGACAACGACTACATATTCTGTAGCGTATACCTTGAACAACTGTACGAGTCCGAGTGTGAATGCGATTGTTACCGTAAATCCTATTCCGGTTGTTACGTTGTCAAGTGCAACAATCTGTGAAGGGGACAATGTAACGCTTACAGCCACTCCGAATCTTACAGGAGGAAGTTACACATGGGGACCAACAAACACCCCGGGAGGAGCAAGTCAAACATTGAGTCCATCTGTTGACACAACATTAACGGTCATATACACTTTGTTGAATTGTCCGAGTTTGCCAGCAAGTGGAACCGTTACAGTAAACCCCTTGCCAATCGTCACCTTTAGTTCAGACATCGTGGAAGGATGTGCGCCACTAGGTGTAACGTTTACAGCTTCCGACTTAACGAATGCTACCTATAGCTGGACAACCAGTAACGCATTAACAAGCACCGGTTCGTCAACAACAATTGTTTTTCCAACGGGAGGAACTTACGATGTTACGCTAGCGGCTACGACCGTAAATGGTTGTTTCGCTTCGAACTCCATCGCCAGCTACATTTATGTGGAAGATCTACCAAATGCGGATTTCGAATCACCTATTAGTGTTTTCACGAACGAAGCACAATACGTTCAATTCAGTAATTTCTCAACCGGAGCGACAAATTATGTGTGGAATTTCGGTGACGGACAAATGTCAACGGAAGTAGAACCTTCACACATTTTCCAAAGTACGATGAGTGGATATACCATCAATTTAATTGCATTAACAGACCTCAACTGTTTGGATAGTATGTCATTTTCGATTGGATACCAGTATAACGAACTGTATTACATCCCGAATAGTTTCACGCCAGATGGAGATCAAAACAACCAAGTTTTCTTGCCAATATTCTATTCAGGATACGATCCGTTGAACTTTGAAATGCAGATTTATAACCGTTGGGGTGAAGTTCTATTTGAAACACGAAATGTTCTTTTTGGATGGGATGGTTCTGTCGGAGAAGAAGGATTGGACGCACAAGAAGGCACGTATACTTACCGCATACTTTTCAAGAATCCAGATTTGGATGAACGTATAGTTGTTACAGGTACAGTCAACTTAATTAGATAAGTAACTGTTTATAGGAAAACAGGGGTAACGATATGCATCGTATTTTTTTTTCGAACTTACTGTTTTCGCTTCTGCTCAATTTATTGATCAAACCCATTGCTATATTCGGGATTGATGCGCAGGTTCAAAATGTTGTCGGACTAGACCATTACGGATTGTATTTCTCACTTTTGAGTTTATCGTTGATTCTCAACATCCTGATGGATTTAGGGATTAATAATTATGTGATAAAGACTGTAGCAAAAAACCAGGGAGAAGCTAAATCCCAAATCAGCAGTGTTCTCCTATTGCGAATGGCGCTCTTTATCCTTTACCTTGGAGTACTTTTTGTCATTGCTTTTTTGTTAGGATACGATTCTGCTGCCTTGAAACTCCTTTTTTTACTAGGCTTAAACCAATTATTCATTGTTTTCATTGCTTATTTCCGTGGCTTTTTCGCGGGAATGCAGCGCTATAAATTAGACTCATTTTTCTCCGTTTTCGATCGGATCATTCTGATTCTTACGGCGGGATCCGTGTTGCTTTTGCCTACTGGCTATCGGATGACTATTCCTTTGTACATTCAATTACAAACTTTCGGTTATTTCCTTACCTGCGTATTAGCGTTCATCTTCTTTAAAAGACTCGTTGGAACAATTCATTGGAAAATTGATTTGGGTCATTTTACATCCGTCCTTAAAAAAAGTTTGCCTTATGCCCTGCTCATCATTTTGATGTCAATCTACACACGAATTGACGGAGTTCTTTTGCATGAGTTAGCAGTAAATGGCAATATGGAAGCAGGAATTTACGCCAAAGGATTTCGGCTGTTGGATGCGCTTTATATGTTTGGGATGATTTTCGCAGGACTTTTATTCCCGATGTTTTCCAACCTACTGCAAGAATCTGTGCAAAAAGTGCGGGAATTAGTACTGATCTCCGCCAATTTTCTCATGAGTGGGGTGATTGTGGTGGTATTCGTCATTATACTTCACCATCAAGAAATCCTCCAACTTATCTACACCTCCAACGCAAGAGCAGAACTTCCATTTATTTGGTTGATGCTAAGTTTTATTGGAATTGCGATGAATTTTGTCTTTGGAACACTGTTAACGGCGAATGGAAATTTAAAAGAATTGAATATCATTTCTGCCATTGGAGTGGTCATCAATATCAGCCTGAACATCGTTCTTATACCCAAATACGGTGCAACTGGCGCTGGATTTACCGCTTTTATTACCCAAATTGTGATGGCCATCACTCAATTCATTTTATGTGCAAAGAATATTCATTTAACTGTTGGTTTTATTCAAATTGGAAAATGGTTGCTTTTTACCCTAAGTTTGATGAGTTCCATTTTACTTTTGAATTTTGCCCTCATGAACTTAGAGGATCAAAATTTACTGAATGATTCACCGATGCTTTTTGGGCTTATTCTCGTCATCGAATTCATGCTAGGATTGATTCTCATGTTCATTTTCAAATTCATCGAACTCAAACCATTAAAAAATCTCTTTTTATCCCGCTCTTAATCAAATATTTTTTGAATTTCGGAGTTATTGTGATAGCTTGCGGCAAAAATCATAACTTCGCGGGGATATATTGATATGACACAGACAAACTTACAAGAAGAACGTATGGGCTTGATCCAATTCATTTGGAAAAGTAAAAAGCCAATTTTAATCATTACAGCGATTGCAGCCATCGGTTCAATCGTCGTATCTTTTCTCATTACACCGCTCTATTTATCCTCTGCCATCGTTTTCCCTGCCGCGTCGAGCAATGTATCATTTGATGCACAACGAAACGTGAAAGCAGCGGCAATGGACTTCGGGGAAGAAGAACAAGCGGAACAGTTGGTTCAGATTTTACAGTCCTCCAGAATTAAGGACCGCATCATCAAAAAATACGATTTGTTAGCTGATTACGAGATTTCTGAGAACGATCCGAATAAATATTATAAGCTCAACAAAGCGTATTACGGTAACTTTTCTTTCAACCGCACACGTTATGGCTCCATTCAAATCGACGTATTGGACAAAGATCCAAAGAAAGCAGCGGCCATGGCGAATGATATCGTTGATTTAATCGATACCGTTAAAAATGAAATGATTCGCGAACGTACCATCCCTGCTTTTGCCATCAACCTCAGAAAGAAAAAACAAATGGAGCACGAACGTGATTCCTTGTTGACACGATTGGAAGATTTAGCACAACTAGGAGTTTTACCGAATGACGTACGTGCGACACTTTACCAAGCATTGGTGGACTCAAAAAGTCCAGCGGAAAAAACAGAAATTCAGCGTAAACTCGATATCAACTCAAAATATGGTTCCGTTTATGATGGTCTAGAATACCAACGCAATGAGAAAATTGTAAAAATCGAGGATTTCCGTGTATCCTATGAACAGGCGGAATCAGATGCAAACGCGAAATTCAACCACAAATTTGTCGTGGAAAAAGCCGTTGTTGCTGACCGCAAAGAAAAACCGAAACGCATGATCATCGTGCTTGTTTCTACCATTGGTGGATTTATTTTCGGATTGTTCTTTTTGCTCATTCAACAACGCCTCAAAGAGCTTAAATTGAACGAAGCTTAAACTCTTGAAAAACTCAGTTATTTACGGAATTGTCGGACTTTTTCTGTCCTTACTATTTGCCTATTTCATTTGGCAGGACCTCGAATACCTTAGTTTATTTCCAGCAGGATTATTAGCCATTTACTTCGCTATATTTCAAACTGAAAAGTTATTTATTGCCATTGCTTTTCTAACCCCTCTCTCGATTAATATCGAGGAATTCAATTCGAGCTTTGGACTCTTTATTCCAAGTGAACCTTTGCTTTTTGGTTTGATGATTTGGCTTTCGGCCATCCAACTTCATCGTCCATTCATGCCTAAAAATCTTTGGCGTGAACCCATTTTATTTTCCGTTGGCATATTTCTGACTTGGATTTTGATTAGTTCCATCACCAGTTCTCATCCTATTGTATCCTTTAAGTTTCTGCTTGCGAAATTGTGGTTCATCGTGCCTGTATTGTTTTTTGGGATTCACTTTTTTCAGAAAGAAAAAAACCGAATTGCCTTTATTTGGTTATTTATCATCTCTTCGTGTATCGTAGTGATTTACACCATTACACATCACGCCATGTATGGATTTGGAGAAAAGGAAAGTCATTGGGTTATGTCTCCTTTTTTCAAGGATCACACGATTTATGGTGCCATCATCGCGTTAAATGTCCCGCTTGTTTTTGGCCTCTATTTATATAAGAAACATGCGCCGCTAATTCAAGCCGTGATCATTTCGATGATTGTTCTTATTCTCGTTGGACTCTACTTTTCCTATACTCGTGCTGCGTGGCTCAGCGTCTTTGGCTGCATTGGAATTGGTGGATTGATTTATTACCGCATCAACTGGAAGCCCCTCGCTGGCATAGCTGCTGTCGTTTTACTTATCCTTTTATTCAAATGGGATTCCATCCAAATGGAATTGGCACGCAATAAACAAGATCATACAACCGAATCCTTTGATGAGCGTTTGCAAAGTGCGACGAATATTTCCACAGATGCTTCGAACTTAGAACGCATCAACCGTTGGAGTTGTGCCCTTGCCATGTTTGAAAAAAGACCGGTTTTTGGATATGGACCAGGAACCTATGCTTTCGAATACGCGCCTTTTCAAGAACCAGAAAATCTCACCATTATTTCCACCAATTTTGGCGACATGGGGAATGCGCACAGTGAGTACCTTGGTGCTTTGGCAGAAATGGGAATCATCGGATTACTTTCCTTCTTGGGAATTGTAGCGACTATTTTTTACACCAGCATCATGGTATACAACCGGATTCCTTTGTCAGATTCAGGGACAAGGATTTTGATTTTGAGTATGATCATGGCCTTGTCAACCTACTTCATTCATGCCTTCTTGAATAATTTCTTGGATACAGACAAAGCTGCTGTTCCGGTTTTTGGTATGTGCGCAATGATTATTGCCCTTGGACTTCAACAAAAACAGTTAGCGTCCAATCCAAAGTGACGGATTCAAGCTTTTCGTCATTCCACCTGCAACAGTGTGAATTTCGAAATGACAGGTAGACACTCCGCTGTCATCCGCTAATAAACTTCCGATTGCCTGTTTCGAAGATACTTTTGATCCAACACTCACATACGTTTCTTGCATGTTTCCGTAAACTGTGCGGTAAGCTCCATGCTTTATCACCACAAACTTACCCGCTCCATTTATCGAGAATACGCTGGTCACTTCTCCCTCAAAAACAGAACGAACACGTGCATTTTTAGGACAGGTTATGTCGATTCCATTATTATTCGTGACCACACCAGCCAAGGTTGGATGTGGATTTGTTCCATAGCGCTCCGTGATACTCCCTTTTTCAACTGGCCAAGGTAAACGACCACGATTCACTTCGAAACTTTTCCCAACTGCCGATCCTTCGGTTGATTCCGTATACGTTACCTGTTTTGGTTTCGCAGGTTCAGATGCAGTAGCTTTTGGTGTTGTTTTAGGCGTTTCTTGTGTTTTGCCTGATGTTCCGCCACCAGTTGTTGCCTTGGGTGTGTTAGCCGCCAAATTCGCTTGACGTTTTTCTTCTTCCTTTCGTGCTTTATCGCGTTCTTTTTGACGTGCTTGTTCACGTGCCATTTCCTGGCGAAGTTCCGCGTCAATGCGTTGTTTTATTTCCGCTTTTTTTCGCTCGTCTGCCTTTAATTGCGTGAGTAAATTCTGCTCCTCTTTCTTGAACTTTTCATAGGACTTTTCTTTTTTCGACTTATCCTTGGAAATTAATTCCCTTTCTTGTTTTTTCTCTTCAAGCGCTAGTAATTTTGAATCCTTTTCCTCTGAAATATTGGTGATTTCTTCTGCAATCAATGCTTGATGCTGCTTAATTAATGCGGCTTGTTTTTGCTGAACGCCCGCTACTTTTTTCAAATATCGGTTTCGTTTCACGGCTTCATTGTAGTTGTCCGCAGATAACAAATACATCACGCGTCCATAACTACTTCGGTGTTTGTACGCATACAAAACCATCTTTTTGTATTGTCGTTTCAGGTCACTTAGTCTTTTTTTCAGGCGTTTCACTTCCTGTTTTTTCTCGACCATTTTAATCTCCGCCATTCGAACTTGGTTATCAAAGATGCGCACCAAGGCTTCACGGCTTTTGATTTGATTTTCAATTAATCGAATTTCATTTAAAGACGCCTGTGTATTTGACTTCACTTTTGACAGTAAGGACCTTGTATTAGAAATACGTTTCTCTAATTTTTGTTGTTCTTTTTTCAGTTTTTCTTGACTTGACTGTCCGAAAGACAGACCAACAAAGAAAAAGAAGAATAATAAACTACTTACATTTTTCATATTTCTCTGGTATGACAATTATTAATTCTTGTGGTTCATTTATTTCCACTTTTTCATAATCCATTTTGATGTAAATCCCTTTTTGCTTCGCTTTGATGTGCATGTGAACTACCTTCGGGACATTCATTCCATTTATCTCTTGTCTTTGCTCATAAATCACTCTGATTTCCGTAGAATCACTTGGACTTTTAATCGTGGTTTGCTGAAGGGATTTTCCGTCGTTACTCAAAATATAATTCAAGACAATGTCTTCTTTTGGACGTCGATCCATTCGTTTTTTATCGCGCTTTTTGTGTGTCGAAATACTGTAATGATACGGGTCATGATCAACAAAGTATTTCTGTTCGATATTGTAATCCAACGGTTTACCTAAAAACAATTCCTCCATGTTTTCATAAGTGAAGTCAACGCCAAATGTTGTTTTTAAATAATCGAGCGATTCGATCGTATAACATTTTTCTCGTTTGTTCACAACGGTAATCGTGTCTTTGGTTACCATTGCCGTCACAATGGGAATGCGTGCATACGTGATAATCGCACTTACGGCGCTATCTGCAACTATCTTCAGGGATGTTTTAAAGGAGATGTCCGTTGTTGAATCTTTGTAATTGATGTCTAATTTAGAATAAAACGTTTTCGGTTCAATCTTAGCTAAACTATCCAGTCGATCGACCAAGTCTTTGTCCTTGATTTTAGGAAGTTTATCCCCGTTCATTAATTCGCTCCCTGACTTTGGGGAACAAGCAAACAAGGTCCAGATAAAGCCAATTCCGACAGTTAGTTTAAAAAACAGGTTTTGCATATTTCTTTTGTGTGATTTTTTCATTCAGCATTTTGTTTGCTGAACCAAGTTCTTTTGCTCTCATCCAGTAGGACATTGCCTCCATTTTATTTCCGAGCATAAATAAGATGTCTCCCATGTGTTCTGCATATAACTTATCATTACATTCCACAGATCCACATGCGCGATCAAGGAAACTTTTGGCCTCCACATATTTTCCTTGTTGAAATAGAATAAATCCTTTTGTATCGAGGTAGCGCACCTCATTTGGAAACAACACCAATACCTCATCGATCATCTGAGCAGCTTTCGTTAAGTCTAATTCGTGCAAGGCTAACTGATAGGCATAATTATTTTTAACAAAGTTGTTTGCGGATAGATTTAGCGACTTTTCAAAGGCGGTAATCGCCTCTTTTGTGTGATTCATTCCAAATTCTGCTTCTCCGATTTGACCGTAAAATTCTGCTTTTAAGTCTGTGTCTTTTAACACATATTCTATTCCCGTTTGCAAGGTGTTCAGTGACTTCTGAAAATTCCCTTGTTGGTTTAGAGCTGTTCCTAAAACAAAGTATGGAAGGGCTTGAGTTGGGAAAAAACCAATGCATTTTTCTGCATCTATCGCCAAGCTATCAAACTGTTGGAATTCGTATTCTAATAACAAAATTTGATTCCAAATTGGGTATACATTTGGGTCACAAGCTACCGCTGCTTTATACGATTCAATCGCCTGAACAAATTGATTGACCTTAAAATAATAGTCACCAGAAATGGAATGCGCTTTCGTATCCTTCGGATATTTCTTACACATGTACTGAACCAAAGATTCCATGTCAGGATCCATGACCTCCTGTCCTTGAAGTGCCATTAAAATATTCATCTTCTGATCAATACTTGGTCCTTCAGACTTGATTGCCGCTTTTAAGTTTTGTAATCCGTTTTTGCTATCGCCGGATTGCATTTGCATATCTCCCAGCATCAACAAAGCCATTCCGTTCGTTGGATCTACCGCAACCAGCTCCTTTAATAATTCGAATCCTTCTTGGTAGCGTTTATGCTGCAAATAATAATCGACTAAATTGGCAATGATCATGGGTTCTCCAGAAAATTTCTTTTTTGCCTCTTTTAGAACATTGATGGCTTCTTCATCTCGCTTAACAGAAACAAGAAGTTTAAATTTTTCAATAGCAATTCCTGAATTGGCACCGAGGTTGTTTTCCATGCGCGTCAATAAGTCCAATCCTTTTTTTACATCCCCCAATTGTGCGTAACATTCTGCGGCTCCAGCATAATACGTAGGATTATTCGGTGTTTTTTTAAGTAACTTCTCGAAAACAGCGATGGCATCTGGAAATTTTTTCAACTCGACATACATGAATGCCAATTCACTTTGGTAATGCTCATTTTTTGGATCTATATCCGAAGCTTTCAAGGTATGAAATGCCGCTTGATCTAACTTTTCTTGGTTCAAATAAATTTGAGCTAAGGCAAAATGTGCCGCATCGTCCTTTTCATCGATCACGAGACAAGCATTGAACTTATCAATCGCCTCTTGATCTTGTCCATTGAGTTTGAAGCGCACCCCTTCGTGAAAGGAATTTATGTAATTGGCATCGTGTCCCTCCTGCTTTTTTTTCAAATTCGCACAGGAAGCAATCACAAGTGTCCAACAAAAAAGAAAAAGGATTTTATTCATGTGTCGTGCTAAAGTCACCCAAACTCAGGTCTTTTGATCGTCCTTTGTATACAACATTCGAGCCAAGCATCGAATCAGCAATGTTCGCATTGGAGATCTGTGTATTTTGTTGAATGTTCGTGTTGCGAATTATCGAATTTTCCACCACTGAATTCGCCCCAATGGAAACATGCGGTCCAATAACAGATGCATGAATCTTCACATTTTTACCGATAAAACATGGTTGAATAATCACTGAATTGACGCATTCTGCACTTGCATCTTGCATGGAAAGTCCGGCGGCCTGGTCAAATGCTAACACACGTTGATTGGTATGAACGGTCACTTCTTTGTTCCCACAATCCAACCATTCTGAAACTGTTCCCGGTTTAAATACAACTCCAGATTCCGTTAAACGACGCAGGGCATCAGGCAGTTGGTATTCTCCGCTTTTGATGACAGCATTATCGATTAAGTACTGCAATTCCTTATGTAATCGTTCGCCATCACGGAAATAATAAATTCCAATCATCGCTAAATCGGACACAAATTCTTTTGGTTTTTCCACGAAATCGATGATTTCTTCGCGCTCATTCATTTTTATCACGCCAAAAGCACTTGGATCCTCGATTTGCTTCACCCACAAAATTCCTTCATCCTCGGAGCT
>JBEDCT010000207.1:0-10781 GCA_041176665.1 Bacteroidota bacterium
CTGCTAAAACGCGTTTTCCGTTCAACAAAGCTGTATTCAAGTAATGCTCACTGTCCACCGCTTGTAATTTTTTCAAATTCTCAATCGCTTCCATCCATGGTTTTTCCAGTGAAGCAAGATCATATTCGAATCCTTCGTAATGTTTTAACATTCCCACATGTTTCTCCACGAGGATGTTATATTTTTCTTGGAAGTTCGGGGAGAAAATGTCACCGACACGTAAACCGTTTCTTCCGGTTTTATCCATGTATGTTGGACCAATTCCTTTTAATGTCGATCCGATTTTGTCTTTTCCTTTTGCGGTTTCCGATGCAGCATCTAATAGACGGTGAGTCGGTAAAATCAAATGTGCTTTTTTTGAAAGCAACAAACGATTTTCGAAGTCAATATTGAAAGGCGCTAATTTATCTAATTCACCTCGAAAAATAACAGGGTCAATTACCACACCATTTCCAACAAGATTTACCACATTTGGATGGAAAATACCAGAAGGAATTGTGTGAAGTACGTGTTTGATTCCGTTAAACTCCAGTGTATGTCCTGCGTTTGGTCCACCTTGAAAACGAGCAATAATATCATAGTCAGGTGTCAATACATCGACAATTTTCCCTTTGCCTTCATCACCCCATTGTAATCCTAATAGTACATCTACTTTCATGCTTATTTTTTAAAGTATGCTTTAACTTCCATCTCTGTGTTTGCCATATGAAACACTTGGTTGATTTTAGTTAGTTCAAAAATTTTCGTTAGTTGTTCATTTACATTCAACACAACAACATCTCCTTGGTTTAATCTTGCGCGAGTCAATACCCTGATGAAGAAGGCGATTCCGGAGGAGTTGACGTAAGAAAGTTTCGCTAAATCCAACACGACATTCCAATTCGTTATGCTATTGAGTAAGATTTGTGCATCCGCTAAGTCAGCGTCCGACATCAATTTACCATCGAATGATAAAACTGAATAATCCATATCTACGTGTAAATTCACCTTCATCTCTACGATTTTGGTTGATTTTTTACTCCGTAAAAATACAGTGAGTGGTGTTGAACGGTTACTTGAAAAAGTTCTTCGATCGTTGCTTTGATTTGTTGAATACGTGGATCACAAAATTCAATCACCTCACCAGTATCCGTCAAAATGACATGGTCATGTTGTTTCGATCCATGAGATTTTTCGAATTGCGCTAAATTCTTTCCAAATTGATGTTTTGTCACCAAGTTGCAAGCCAATAGTAATTCAATGGTATTGTAGAGCGTTGCTCGAGAAACGCGGTAATTGTGATTTTTCATTTTGATGTAGAGTGTTTCTATATCAAAATGCCCTTCATACTGATAGATCTCTGCTAGGATAGCAAAGCGCTCAGGTGTTTTTCTGTGACCATTCTGTTCGAGGTAAGCCGCAAAAATATCCTTTACTGTCCCTGAAAGTTCCGTTATATTCATAATTAAGCAGAACAAATTTACGTATTAATTTAGTTGATAAACAGATAAGTGCAGATGAATGTACTTAGGTTATTAACACCTTTTTCACGTATTTGGGCAAAAAAAAAAGGGAGGCGAACCTCCCTTCATCTTATTGTAAAAAGACTTATTCGCCTTTCTCCATTTTTTGTTTTAATTCAGCCAATCCACCTAAATCGCCTAACGTTGATTTTTCAGTATTTTGATTGATTGCTTTCACTGCTTGATCAGTTGAGTTACCATTTCCACCATTTCCACTTCCTCCAGCTGATTTTTTACCAGATTTAGTCATTGTTGGTTTGTCTTCACCTTCTTCAAACATACGTGTGTGAGAAAGAACAATTTTCTTCGCGTCTTTGTTGAATTCGATCACTTTAAAGTCAAGGATTTCTTCCATTTTAGCGTTAGAACCATCTTCTTTTTTCAAGTGTTTCGCAGGACAAATCCCTTCAACACCATAAGGAAGAGCAACGATACCAGATTTATCTTTCATATCGATGATTGTTCCACTGTGTACAGTACCTTCAGCGAAAGTTGATTCAAACACATCCCATGGATTTTCTTCCAATTGTTTGTGTCCTAAAGAAATACGACGGTTATCGCGATCGATTTCTAAAACAACAACTTCCATTTCTTCTCCTACTTTACAGAATTCAGATGGATGTTTGATTTTCTTTTGCCAAGAAAGGTCAGAGATGTGGATTAATCCATCAACTCCTTCTTCTAACTCAACGAATACACCGAAGTTTGTGAAGTTACGTACTTTCGCCATGTGACGAGAAGATACAGCATATTTCACTTCGATATCGTTCCATGGATCTGGCATCAATTGTTTGATACCTAAAGACATTTTACGCTCATCACGATCTAAAGTCAATACAACTGCTTCAACGCTATCTCCAATTTTCATGAAGTCTTGTGCAGAACGCAAGTGCTGAGACCAGCTCATTTCAGAAACGTGAATCAATCCTTCAACACCAGCAGCGATTTCAATAAATGCACCGTAATCTGCCATAACGACAACTTTACCAGTTACTTTATCTCCAACAGCGATGGTCGTGTCTAGTGAATCCCATGGGTGTGGTTGTAATTGTTTCAATCCTAATGCGATGCGTTTTTTGTCATCGTCAAAGTCAAGAATAACCACATTGATTTTTTGATCCAACTCTAACATCTCTTCTGGATGCGAAACGCGTCCCCAAGAAAGGTCTGTAATGTGAATCAATCCATCTACACCACCTAAATCGATGAACACACCATAAGAAGTAATGTTCTTCACAATACCTTCTAATACTTGTCCTTTTTCTAATCCAGAGATGATTTGTTTTTTCTGCTCTTCTAATTCTGCTTCGATAAGCGCTTTGTGAGATACAACTACGTTACGGAACTCTTCGTTGATTTTCACAACTTTGAACTCCATGTTTTTACCTACGTAGATATCGTAGTCACGAATTGGTTTCACATCGATTTGAGAACCTGGTAAGAAAGCTTCAATACCAAATACGTCAACGATTAATCCACCTTTCGTACGACATTTAACGAAACCAGTGATAATTTCACCTGTACGTAATACATCGTTCACACGAATCCATGCGCTGTGCATACGTGCTGTACGGTGAGAAACAACTAGCTGGCCAGTTTTGTCCTCGCGACACTCAACATACACATCAACTACATCTCCAATTTTTAAATCTGGATTGTAACGGAATTCGTTCGCTGCAATAACACCTTCAGATTTGTAACCGATGTTCACGATTACTTCTTTCTTGTTTAATAATGCAACTGTACCTTGGATTACTTCTTTCTCGTTGATAGAAGTTAAGGTTTTTTCGTAAACATCAGATAATTCTGATCTTTCGATTTTGGTATAGCCGTCTAATTGTAACGCTTCCCAATCAAAATCTGCAGCTCCCTGCATTTCAATATTCTTTGCCATGTGGCTTAATAGTTTGTATTCCAGAACCCCTAATTTCCCGAAAGGATGAAACATTTTTTGTTGTGATTAGGGCACAACTTTCTCTTTTGAGGGTGCAAATATAGCAAAAATTCCTTTAAAATATTGGATTTGATTAATTTACTGTAAACTTTCTTACCTCTAAGCGTGCTCAGCTATTCCATTTTAGTTGTCCGCGATGTTTTTAGGGAAAATAGCAAAGGTTTTAAACTGCTCACCTTGGAAACTCAAGCATATTTTCCAAAGCTTTTCAGTCGGTGTGGAAAACAATGTTTCTAAGGTCAAATTTGTCGTGCTTATCCAAGACCGCTCCTTAATTTCCTGAGCCAATTGACCTTTTCCCCAACCTGAATAACCAAGAAAAAACCGAACCTTCATAATGTTCGTTGAATCAATTTCTATTGTTTCTAGAAGTCCAATAAGATCACCACCGTAATACAAGCCAGGTAGAATTTCTTCGCTAGATTTGATACCAGGAATTGTATGTAAGTAAAATAAACTATTGTTGGCCACCGGACCTCCAATAAATACAGGGATTCCCTTCGGTGCACGATCAATAAGGTCATTTAGTTCAACAGCGGAAAGGTGGTTTAATACAAATCCAAATGATTCTGCGTCTGAATGTTCACACATCAGAACGACAGAACGTTCAAAATTTGGATCCTGGAGAAAGGGTTCCGACAACAGTACACTTCCTTTTGATGGGAGCATGCCATTTATAAAATCGATGGTTTCTTTGAGTTTCATAGTTGATTTAATCAAACGAACTTACGCAATAATTATTTTATCTGTGTTTCATTTTTTATGAAAAAGTTACGATGTTTTATGTGGAGACCTCCATGGAATTATGCTCAAATCAATTAAAGGAATTAACTTTGGAATCGATAAAGTTTGTTTCAGCCATTCATGAAACGTGAATGAGGAAACAATAAACGAAATACCATAGCAAAGAATTATGGCTCAAAAACCAGCGATACCAAAAGGAACAAGGGATTTTTTACCAGAAGAGGTAGCAAAACGAACGTATTTATTTGAATCCATTAAAACGGTATTCAAACGTTATGGATTTGCTCCCATCGAGACACCAAGTTTTGAACTTTCCTCAACTCTTATGGGAAAATACGGTGAAGAAGGAGATCGTTTGATTTTTCGCATTCTGAATTCAGGAGAGAAAATGCGCAAGGCTGATTTAGATGCACTTGCCAATGATAATTTACCAAAATTCGCGTCTTCATTGGCGGAGAAAGCACTACGTTACGATTTAACGGTTCCTTTTGCACGGTTCGTTGTTCAACATCAAAACGACCTAACTTTTCCATTTAAACGTTATCAAATACAGCCGGTTTGGAGAGCTGATCGTCCACAACACGGACGCTACCAAGAATTTTTTCAATGTGACGCAGATGTTGTTGGATCAGATTCACTCTTGTGTGAAGTGGAACTCATTCAGATTTTTGATGATGTATTGACGCATTTAAACATCCCATCATTCACCATCAAAGTGAATAACCGCAAAATATTAAGTGGAATCGCTGAAGTTTGCGGCGAAGCTGACCGTATTATTGACCTGACTGTTGCTATCGACAAGTTAGATAAAATAGGAGAGGAGGGAGTTTTAACAGAGCTGTCTCAAAAAGGAATCAGTGATTCGGCCATAGAAAAAATCAAACCGCTCTTTCAATTTGCCGGAAGTAATGAGGAGAAACTGCAACTGATGCGAACGTATTTGTCGAGTTCAGAAGTGGGAATGAAAGGAATTGAGGAGTTGGAATATGTGATGAATACCGTTGATTCAATGGGACTTAAGCGTGGTGACTTAGAGTTTGACTTAACATTAGCTCGCGGATTGAATTATTACACTGGTGCCATTTTTGAAGTAAAAGCGAACAATGTCAACATGGGTTCTATTTGTGGCGGCGGACGTTATGATGACTTAACGGGACTTTTCGGTTTAAAGGGACTTTCTGGTGTTGGTATTTCTTTTGGTGCTGATCGCATATACGATGTCATGACGGAATTGAATTTGTTTCCCGAGTCTGTAACCAAAGGACTAAAAGTTCTTTTTATCAATTTCGGAGAAGCAGAAGTTTCGACTTGTTTAAAATTAGCGCGTGAATTACGTGAAAACGATATTGATTGCGAGGTTTATCCAAGTTCAGCGAAAGTTCAAAAACAATTAAAGTATGCAAACGACCGTTCTGTTCAATTTGTCGTTTTGTTAGGGGAAGAGGAGCTAAAATCAAATACCCTCATTTTAAAAAACATGGCCACGGGTGAACAAGAAACGCTCAACTACGAATCTTTTACCGCTAAAATATTGACCTTATGAAATTATTTTTTGTCCTGATAACATCTTTGACTTTGGCTGCATGCGGTGCAACAAGTACAAAAGGAAAATGGAACGATGAAGATCGAAAAGAAGCATTAAGCGATGTGAAAGAATTTTCTAGTGCACTTGAAACCGTTGGATCTGCAAAAGACATGTGTTATGATTGTTACATTGATAGCCTTGAGCAAATCTATGACAATTACGATGCTGCAAAGAAATTGAACGAAGATGATCGTTTAAGTATTTTGATGGATTGTGCGATTCAATACATTCATTTCGATTAGAATTTTAAACTAAAAAAAAGTCCCGACATTGCTGTTGGGACTTTTTTTATCAGCTAATTTTCTACCAAATCTTAGCAATTTTCTTTGCATCGTTGCGCATGACGCGTCCTTCTTTGACATCGAATGCTTCAAAGAATTCTGGACAATTTTTCAAAGGTCCATTTACGCGATACATTCCCGGGGAATGCGGGTCATTTGCAATGCGATTTTTCATTTCTTCGTCCGTGTACTTGATTTTCCACAATTGAGCGTATGCGATAAAGAATCGTTGAGCCGGTGTAAATCCTTCACGAACTTCATTTGCTTTAAACTCAGCCGTTCTTTTGTATGCGTAGAATGCCATGGTGAGTCCACCAAGGTCCGCAATGTTTTCCCCCATCGTTAAATCCGGGTTGACACATTGGTCTTCCATCGGACAAAATGCAGCAAAGGTTTCACCAAGAATTTTTGTTTTTTCACCAAAGGACTGTAAGTCTTCATCTGTCCACCAGTTTTTAAATGAGCCATCAGCAGCAAATTTTGCACCCATATCATCAAATCCGTGTGTAAACTCGTGCCCAATCACCATTCCAATGCGACCATAATTGACAGCATCCTCCGATTTCTCATCAAAGAATGGTGCTTGCATGATTCCGGCTGGAAAAGCGATTTCGTTTAAAAGTGGATGGTAATAGGCGTTTACCATATGTGCAGGCATTCCCCATTTTTCTTTGTCAACGGCTTTTTTCAAGTCAGCAAAGTTTTTTCTCACGCTATAACGATTCATTTCCTTCACGTTGGATAAATAGTCGTTTGCATTAAAATTTAGACTTGAGTAATCTTCCCATTTGTCAGGGAATCCAAGTTTGCGTCCGATAGAAGAAAGTTTATTTAAGGCTTCTTTTTTTGTTTCGTTGGACATCCAATCAAGGTTTTGAATGCGCTCTTTGAACACAGCTAAAAGATTATCGACCATTTCATTTACACGTGTTTGCGCTTCTTTTGAGAAATGTCTTTCCACGAATGCTTTTCCGAGCAGTTCTCCAATTTCGATATTCGTGATTTCATCAATGGCTTTGTCGTTCAAAGGCTTTTGCACTTTTTTACCACTTAAGGTTGTTCCGTAAAAATCGAAATTCAAGGCGACAAATTGCTCATTTAAACTTCCAGCATAATGATTTAACACATTCCATTTAAGGTAGTTTTTCCAAGTGCTGATTGATTCACTCTCGAGCGTTTTCGCTACTATTCTTAAGTATTCTGGATTACTGACGATGATTGTGTCAGGCATCTCACAACCAACCGTTGAGAAATAATAACGTAAATCGAAGGAACCTAACAAGCCGATTGTTTCTTTTAAACTCATTTTGTTGTAGGTCTTTTCGGGAATTCTCATTTCCGATGGACTCATCATGGATTCCGCAAGCTTCGTTTCGAATCCAACGATCTCTTCACTCATTTTTTGTGCTTGTTCGGTTTCGTAACCAAGAAGTGCAAAGGACTTTGTGATGTGACGTTTATAGGCTTGCAGAATTTCCTTTTTGTTTTCAGTCAAATAGTAATCCTTATTTGGCAAACCAATACCACCTTGACCCATGTATGCAGCATTTTTGGATACATTTTTCATGTCCTGACCAACACCAAAACTAAATACTGAACCAATACCATCGCGGTGATTCATGGCAACTGCGGTTACAATAAAATCTTTTCGGTTGATGGAGTCAATGCGACTTAATTCACTTTTAATGCCAGATATTCCCGATTTATTTCGAAGCTCCATGTTCATGAACGAAGCATAGTAAGCGCCTAATAATTGATTTTGAGATCCTTTGGCGCCTTGGTTCGCTTTCGCGTCCTCCAAGATTGACGTTAATTTCTTTTTGTTTTCTTGGTCCAATTCATTGAAACTTCCCCAACGAGATTCGGATGCAGGGATTTCATTGTTTTTCACCCAACTTCCATTCGCAAAAAGAAAGAAATCATCTTGCGGTTTAATCGTCTGGTCTAAGTAGTCCATACTGATTGTTGAGAAATTTCCATTCGACAAAGAAACTTCTTTCTTTGCGCATGAACTGATGAGTATCAAACTCGATATTGCGATTAAGCTTTTGTATAACATGTGATTTAGTTAAGAGGTGTATATAACATTTCAACGTGAGGAATTCCATCTTCTTCGTAGTCCTTTCCAGTGGAGAAGAACAAATGACCGTTGTAAAATCGTTCTAAGTGTTTTTGAGCAGAGATGCGTACAGGGACTCTACCAAATTCCTTTTCGCAAAAAGCCATGCATTTGTTCATGAGTTCGTGCCCTTTCCCATTGCCACGTAATTCTTCTTGTAAGACAACACGTCCAATAGAAACCTCACCATAAGAGATTCCTGGAGGTAAAATGCGTGCGGTCGCAACAATATTCCCCATTCCATCTCTGCAAATCAAATGGTAACATTTTTTATCCTTCCCATCAAGGTCTTGGTAAATGCAATTTTGTTCAACAACGAATGTTTTGAGTCTAACAGCGACGATATCATGAAACTCGACCACGCTGAGTTCATTAAAGTGTTTGCATTGAAAATTTAAATTCATGGCCTAAATTTAGCGCTTTTTTTAGTTGATGTTTATCAATTTGCTTGATTTGAATAATTGATCCGGAGAGACCATTAGCTCGTCATACGGAATTTCGTTTCCATATCGTTGTTTCATGACTTTCCGAACAATTGGTCCGTCAATGTTGAAATCTCTAAGGGGTAATGGCGTTGTTAACTTTATTTGACAAGCGTTTAAATAACACTTATAAACGAGCTCCGAACAATACATTTCTTTATCCGACCAATTGAAAACACCATCGTAGTTCTTTCCGAATTGATTTAGGACAAATTTCTTCATTTCCGCTAGTTCATTCGTTCCGATAATTGTTGAATCCTTCAGTCTTTTGACTACATATTTTTCATTCACGCCACTTTCAATCCAACTTTCTAAAGTGCGTTTTCCAACCGGTTGAACGGCTTCGTATACATAAGGAATCCCATTTTCGTAAAAGATGATGCCACAATGGGAATAAGGTGATTGCGTGGCTTCTTCAATCGCAGCGCTTTGTTGGGAATAAGAGCTTTGGAAAATAATGTCACCGTCCTTAAATTTCTGCGCATTGCCCTGAAAACAAAGCAAAAGAACAACGAGAAAGAAAGTGAGATTTTTCATCGATCAAATTAATAAGAGCCGTAATACCTTCTTAAAAACCATTCTCCTGCGAGTAGGATGAATAGTAGTGCAAAAACCCATAAGTAATCGAGTAGGTCATCGAAGGTGTGGTCTTCGTATGTCACGGTGGCAATGTCATTTCGTTTTTCTAGTTCGTCCAACATTTTTCGGTAAGAGGTGAACATATGAAAAGAACCATTAGACTGCTTAGACAGTTGTTTTAGGGTGCCATGATTAGCAAATGACTCTAGTTTTTCTAATTGAATTTCCTCTACAATGAACTCTCCAGATTTCACGTATTTTTTACCATTGAACATTGTACTAGCCTTCCAATTGTATTTTCCTGGACTTAATTTCCCTTGATTTAATTTGTACACGCTGCCTGCAATAGCAAATTGTGACTTGTATTGTTTCCCTTGTTCACTAGTCAGAACAAAATCGATTTTAGGGCCAGTAATAGGCTCCATGGATGCATTGTAGAAAGAAGCGGTTACAATCAACTCTTCCTCGCTACTCATGCGTTTTGGCAGTTGAACACGCAAGCCCATTCCTTGATTTTTTACCATCAAATAATTGGCAATTTTACCGATAAACTCATTGAACACATCATGGTTTTGGTGGCGGATAAAATCATTCAGTCTCCAACGCCAGATTCCTTCGCCGAAAATTACGCCGTTCTTCACTTTATCTCCTTTTGTAAAGAAGAGTAAAGGATCCTTCTTTTTTATTTGACCAATGCGCTGAAACAATAAGATTTCCGCACTTGGATCTACTTTAATCGCACCAAACTTTGCGGTAAGTGGTGGAAGGAAGTCAATGGATGTTTTACAAGCTTCACTTAATTCGAAGGCGTTAAATCCACTGTTAAACGTTGGTTCTAACTCCTCTGATTGACTGGAACTGCTGGATTTTAATCCTATGGATAATTTAGCGATTTCTGCGGCGTCCGTTTGTTGTCCAAGCACATACAGAATTGGAATTCCTGCTAATCTTAAGCGTTGGTGTTGCGCGGCGTCAAATTGAATCCCAGGTTCGTGCCAAATCACTAAATCTACCTTATTGATGTTTTGGTCCCAATCTTTAAGTAAGATACTTTTGACCTCGTAATTTTCATTGCGTTCCAATACATCTTTAAATGCACTCATGTCTGGATGAGGGGCAGCAGAAATCAAGAGGATTTTACTACGCGCGTCAACCACTTCAATGTAGAAATTGCGTCGATTGTTTTTAACGGAATATTCACCGGTTAAATTGGAAACCACTGCTGTGTAAGATTGAACACCAACCTTGTCTGCTTTCAATTGAAAATCTACTTGTTTGTAGTTCTTTTTTAGATTACCGTAAGTGACTGTTTGACTTGCTACCGTTTTTCCATTGTGTAAAATACTGACAAGCGCACTTTTCCCTGCTAACTTAAAGGATTCAAGATCGACTTCAACGGGGAAATCATTGTTTAAATAAGCCAAGTCATTCGCTGAAACATTTTTAATGAAATGATCCCGTTTTGGCGTTGTATCTCCAACAGCCAATGTAAATACTGGAGTCAAATTTAATTTCTCTGCAGCATAACTCGGATT
>JBEDCT010000208.1:0-4573 GCA_041176665.1 Bacteroidota bacterium
GAATTTTATTCACGCATGAACACAAAGACCACGTCGCTGGACTAGACGATGTGCGTGCATTCAATTACTTCACGCAGAAACCGATGAATGTGTACTGTTCCCAGAACGTTGACATTGCCCTGCGAAGAGAGTTTCACTATATTTTCGATGAAAAAGATTATCCGGGTGTTCCAAAACTGAACTTAATTCCCATTGATAATCATCCATTTGACCTGGATGGAGTCCAAGTGTTGCCCATCGAAGTCATGCACTACAAATTGCCCGTATTTGGCTTTCGAATTGGCAACTTTGCTTATATCACGGACGCAAAAACAGTTGCAACGGAAGAACGTGAAAAGATTCAAAACGTCGACATCCTCATTGTCAATGCACTGCATAAATTTCCGCACATTTCTCATTTCAATCTAGATGAAGCCTTGGCGTTTATTGCGGATGTCCAACCCAAACAAGCTTACCTAACGCACATTTCTCATCTTTTCGGAAAACACGAGGACATTTTACCTCAACTTCCAGAGAACGTTTCCATCCTATACGACGGGATGTCCTTCGAATTTGAATTCTGAAACGGTAAAATGTGAATAATTCCAAGGTTTAACTAGCTTTAAACGATTGAAAAATTGTAATTTCGGGTCGTGCAAGCACCCAAAGCCATTGACATAAAGGAATTAATCCGAAGTAAAAATCCAAAGTTATTGCGATTTTTACCTGGATTTGTCCTGCGTTATCTGCGTAAAACCCTTCATGAAAAGGAATTAAACGCTTTTATTCAGGCGCATGGTGAACTTGAAGGACTTGAATTCTGTGAGGCTGCAGTAAATTATTTTCATTTCAAATTTGATATCAAGCACATTGAACGGATCCCAAAAACAGGTCCGATTATCATTGCCATGAACCATCCACTTGGGGGAGTTGATGCAATGGCTTTTATCGTGGCATTGAAAAATCACCGAAAAGATTTGAAATTTATCGTCAACGACATCTTGACCAACATTGAAAATCTAAATACCTATTTCGTCGGCATCAATAAACACGGAAAACTAGGATTAAGCGCCCGTGAGCGCATCAAAGCTTCATTTCAAGAGGAACATGCTTTATGTATTTTTCCTTCGGGAATGGTCAGTCGTATTTACGATGGAATCATTCAGGATAACGAATGGAAAAAAACCTTCATCACCTACGGAAGAGAATTTAATCGTCCAATTGTGCCCATTCATATCAGTGGACAACTTTCTCCATTCTTTTACCGCTTATTTAAATTTCGTTCGTTTCTGGGGATCAAGGCCAACGTCGAAATGTTTTACCTTGCGGATGAAATGTTGAAACAGAAAAACAAAATCATCACCTATACGGTTGGTGAACCAATGATGGGCAAAGACATCCAACCAGATATGGATGATTTCAAGGCAGCAAATTGGTTTAAGTCCATCGTATATCAATTAAAAAGCGACAAATGAAACCAATCAGAGAAGCCGTTGCAACGGAATTATTGAAAGCTGAATTGACGGCAGAACGCTTTCTACGTGTAACGCGTAAAGGTGAAAATGAAATTTACGTGGTTAATTTTGCCAATTCACCAAATGTTCTTCAAGAAATTGGCCGTCTGCGCGAAGTAACCTTTCGTGCTGCGGGTGGAGGAACAGGAGAGTCGGTTGATTTAGACCGATACGACTTAGGTGATTACTCCTATGAACAATTGATTGTTTGGTCAGTTGAAGATCAAGCGATTATTGGTGGTTACCGCTTCAAAAAATGCCGCGAAGCGATCGAAAGTGATGGAACGATTCACCTGTCTACCACGAATTATTTCGATTTTAATCCGATGTTCGTTTCCGATTACCTTCCAAAAACAATTGAGCTTGGACGCAGCTGGGTTCAGCCTGATTTTCAACCAAGTAACAACCCGAGAAAAGGACTTTTTGCACTGGACAATATTTGGGATGGTCTAGGTGCTCTCATTCGTTTTAATCCAGAAATTGAGTATTTCTTTGGTAAGGTCACCATGTATCCAACCTACAACGTGGCTTGCAGAGATTTCTTGCTGTTCTTTTTACACCGATTCTTTCCAGACAAAAGCGGACTGATGAAAGCCTATTATCCACTGCAAATCGAAAGTGACCCGGCGATTTTTGACGAATTAATCATGGATTTAGACTTTAAGGAAGCCTTCAAAATACTGAATACGTTTACGAGAGAAAATGGGGAATTTATTCCACCGTTGATGAATATCTATATGAATTTATCACCTACCATGATGACCTTCGATACTGCGATTAATCCAGAATTTGGAAATGTAGAAGAGACAGGCATTCTTGTTAAAATCTCAGATATTTATTTGGATAAAAAGGAACGTCACATTGATTTTTAAGACTTACTGTTCAACCAATCGTCTAGGTTAACATTTCCGGTCTGACGTCGAACGCGCTCTTTGATACGTTGAATGTAAACATCCACGTGTTTGATGCCCATTTTCTCTGAAATATACTTTGAAGGCTTGTCGTAACAGTACTTCATTTTTAATACCAATGCATCGCGTTTGTTAACAGAACCAAGCACGGCCTCAAATAATTCAGCGATTAATTCCTCCTGGTCATAAACCGGAGTTTCTTGAATCACGACCTTCTCTGAAGTGGTATTTACCCAAACCTGATTTTTTTTCGCTTGTCGTTTGCGAATTTCTGAGATGCAAAAATGATGTGTGATTGTTTTTAACCATCCATAGGAAGCAAACAATTCCGGTTGTGCATCATAACGATCCACGATAAGTTGAAAAAAATGAATGGAGAACTCTTGAAAAGTATCAGGCATTTCTTGATTCGGGATGCTTTTTCGCATCACATGCTTAAAAAAAGTCCCATGCTGCTGCATCAACTCATTATAAACGATGGTATGTCTTGCCCTTTCCATGTTTTACCACAAAACAAAAATCAGTCCAAAAATTCAATTTTAGTCAAAATCACTTCGGATTATACCCTTTAAATAGATTTTATCGCTTAAATTCACAATTAAATTGATTTTTTAGCGTTGTAGTACCATGTTGAAAATAGCCGTACTTCTTTTATTCTTCCCCCTGTTTTGTTTTGGTCAATACAATCCTGGGACAAGTACCTTTCAATTTTTGAATGCTGCTAGTTCCGCTCGAAACGCTGGGTCAGGAAACGGCTTAATCTCTGTATACGACAATGACCTCGGATTAGCACTTGACAATCCTTCCCTACTCAATGAAAAAATGAATGGTCAAGTCCAATATTCTTATGGAAAGTATCCTTCAGGAGTCCATTATGGAAATGTGAGTTATGCCTTGCATTCCAAAATTGGCACATTCGCACCAAGTATTCGTTATTTTAGTTTCGGTCAATTTGTGGAAACGGACGAAGTTGGAAATGCGATTGGAAGTTTCAGTGGTGGTGAATATGCAATTGGAACAAGTTATAGTCGCAAAATAAACGAAGTCATGAGCATTGGAGCAAACCTATCTATTCTCGGTTCGCACATGTACCGTTTCAGCGCTTTTGGTTTAACTGGAAGCTTTAGTGGATTGCTTTTACACCCAAATAAACTTTTGTGCGCGACTTTCCTTGTGAAAAACATGGGGGTACTGTTTAAAGATTACACAGAAAATAGCGCATCAAATCTTCCTGTGGATGTCCAGTTTGGTGTAAGTTATAAATTGAAACATGCTCCATTTCGTTTCGGCGTTCAAGGATATCAATTAAATAAATTCAACAATGTTTATCTTGATCCATTGGCCCTTCCAACCTACGACCCGTTAACGGGTGATACCATTCCTGTTTATTCGCCTTCCGTAGGGACAAAAATTGCGCACCACCTTAATTTCCAAGTGGAACTGTACGCATCTAAATCTTTTCAATTGCGTGGTGGATTTAATTACATGCGTCGAGAACAAATGAAGTTAATCGACCATCCAGGATTAGCAGGATTTTCTATGGGCATGTCCCTGAAAATGAAAAAGTTCAACTTGGATTATGGCGTACAGTTTTATTCCAAAGCTGGTTCAATCCATTCGCTAGGATTCAGTACCTCTGTCAGTCATTGGAAAAAGAACTAATGCTAAGCTGTTAAATCAGTATGGTGGTATTGTTTTGTTAGTGCGATGTATTCCGGTGTATATCCTCCCGTACTTAAGCGAATCGTGAATTCGGATTGCACAATTAACTCTTCCTTTTTGGAGAACAAAAGTATCACGCGTGAATTCAATTTCTCTTTGGTCGCATGTATCGTTATTTTCTGATGGAGATGAAGTTGATCTTCTTTTGCAAGCTTGCTCAAATAATCAAATTGATCGAAAGGTACAATCACGTAAAACCGACCTTGATCACTCAATAAATCCGAAGTCTTAAAAATAAATTGCTCGTACGTTTCTCTGTTAATGTGTTTCGCTTGATCGATATGCTTGTCCCCTGATTTTAGTCCATCTAAATAGAATGGTGGATTACTAAAAATCAAATCGTATTTCTTCGCCGGATGAAATTCTAAGAAATCTTGTGCATGAACAGTTGCGACTTTTCCCCATGGACTATTCGCGAAATTTACGGAGCATTCTTCCGCTGCTTCG
>JBEDCT010000209.1:0-4726 GCA_041176665.1 Bacteroidota bacterium
ACATTATATATAAAGGAACATCAGGATAATCAAAATTAAAATACATCCGTAAATTAGGTACAATTGCTTGTTATTCACGGTCGCGATTTTAGGTAATTCAGCTTGTTTTTTTGGTGGCATAATTTGTTCCTCTTCCTCTTGGTAATAGGTTGTTTCTTTTGGCAGGAATCCCTCCCATTCGAATACATGATGTTGACCAAAGTGAACGCGGTCCCCTTTTTTCAATAATTTGAATCCATCTAATCTTCTGTTATTCACAAAAGTCCCCTGTTCCGATCCCAAATCAGTAATAAACACGTTTCCGGAGGTATCACAAAACAGCTCCAAATGGTACGGTGCGACATCTACCGACTCGATTACAAGTTGATTGTCCTTTGCACTGCCAATACGTAGATGAATTTTATCCATTCCTTCTTGTATAAATTCTTATCAAAGATACAAAAAGCGAGTCAACTGTTTGCATTTCCTTAAAAACTAAGCGGAGATGAAAAAAAGAGCAAAAAAATGAATTTCGTTAATAAGTTCCTGCATGAAATTGTTAAACCAAAGACTACAACTCGTAATTTTATCTTTCAGAAAAGAGCATGGGAAAAATAATAGCGATAGCAAATCAGAAGGGTGGTGTTGGTAAAACGACGACGACGATCAATCTTGGTGGATGTTTAGGTGTACTCGAATACAAAACCTTAATTGTCGATGCCGATCCACAAGCCAACTCGACATCAGGAACAGGATTTGACCCGAAAAATGTTCGAAATATATACGACTGCTTGGTGAATGGAATTCATCCAAAAGATGTTATTTTAACCACTTCAAATCCCAACTTAGACATTCTTCCATCACATTTGGATCTTGTTGGTGCAGAATTGGAAATGATTAACCTTCCCAACAGAGAGTACTTGTTGAAAAGCACCTTGGAAAAGGTGAAAGATGATTATGATTTCATTTTGATTGATTGTTCTCCATCCCTTGGATTGATTACGGTCAATTCGCTCGTTGCAGCCGATTCAGTGATGATTCCTGTACAATGTGAATACTTTGCTTTGGAAGGATTGAGTAAATTGTTGAATACGATAAAAATTGTACAAGGACGCTTGAATCCAGACCTTGAAATAGAGGGGATGGTGTTGACCATGTACGATACCCGATTGCGATTGGCCAATCAAGTGGTGGACGAAGTCAAAACCCATTTCCAAGAATTGGTTTTTGATACGGTGATTCATCGAAACACTACCTTAAGTGAGGCATCTAGTCACGGAACTACGGTCATCATGCACGATGCATCCTCGAAAGGATCTATAAATTACCTTAACTTTGCTCGTGAATTGTTACAGAAAAACGATTTGACCAAAATTGGCAACGACGATAAAATAATTGAGATTGATCATGAGCTCTAATTCGAAAAAGCAACCTGCCTTAGGACGAGGGTTAAGCGCCTTATTGCAAAACTCAGAAACGGACATCACTTCGATGAATGGTGCAACTGTCGGATCTGTTTCAATGATCGCTATTCACTTGATTGAAGCTAATCCGTTTAATCCGAGAACGCATTTTGAAAAAGATGCCTTGGAGGAATTGCGCATGTCCATTTTAACACATGGCATCATTCAACCGTTAACGGTGCGCAAACTTGGTCGAGACCGTTATCAGTTGATCTCTGGTGAACGACGATTCCGTGCATCACAGCTTGCTGGACTAACAGAAGTTCCTGCCTACGTTCGCATCGCGAACGATCAAACCATGTTAGAAATGGCATTGGTTGAAAACATTCAACGTGAGGACTTAAACGCAATTGAAGTCGCGATTTCCTATGAACGCTTGATTGACGAGTGTAAATTGACACAAGAACAATTGAGTGAAAAGGTGGCGAAATCTCGCTCTCATATCGCCAATCATGTTCGATTATTGAAGTTGCCAGCGGTAATTCAAGCTGGAGTACGTGATCAATTAATCAGCATGGGACACGCACGTGCCTTGTTAAGCATTACGGATGAACGTGAACAACTGATTGCTTATCAGCAAATCATCGACGATTCTTTGTCCGTTCGCGCGGTTGAACAATTGGTCAAACCAACAACTACCACAACTCCGGCGAAAGCAAAAAGTGAAAAAGTCAATCTGACCAAAACGGAATCTGTTTTTGCTTCTTTTCTAAGCGACAAGTTAGGAGCGAAAGTAACCATCGATAAGACAGATGCTGGAAAAGGAAAAGTACAGGTGCATTTCAAGTCAGAGGCTGAACTGAACCGAGTAATGGCACTTTTGAATAAATAATGTCTCGTTTCATTTTCTTATTCCTACTGTTTATTCACCTACCCGGATGGAGTCAACCTCTTTTGATGAAACTCGATAGTTTTCCGGAGTACAAAAAAGTCATGTTACTTTCCGCTGTACTTCCAGGATCAGGTCAGGTCTACAACAGCATTCATCGTGAAAATGGACCAAAACACGCGTTTTGGAAAGTGCCGCTTATTTATGCTGGACTTGGAGCAAGCGGCTATTTTTTGACGGTGAATAATCAAACGCAAAAATCGCTAAAAACGGAGTACAATAATCGCTTGAACAATGTCAGCAACCTGAATCCAACCTGGGCAATTTACGACGATCAAGCCGTTCTCAGCTTATACCAATCATACCTGAACAAACGAGATATGTCCATTCTTGGCTTTGCAGCCGCATACTTTATTCAAATTGCCGAAGCCGGTGTAGAAGCCCATTTTTTGCATTTCGATGTCAGCGACAAATTGAGTTTGAGTGTTCGTCCGACCATGCTTGGTCCTACTTCCGCCGGAATTCACGTTCATTTTCAGTTTCGTTAAACCTAAAAACGTATTTTTGTTCCTATGAAGATTGGATTGATTGGTTACGGAAAAATGGGAAAGGCGATTGAGGCGATAGCCTTGGAGCGTGGACATGAAATCACCGCACGCGTGAACCGAGAACATCCAATCCAAGAAGTCAATTGGGAAGAAGTAGATGTAGCCATCGAATTCACCCAACCCGACCTTGCCGTCCAACACATGGAAATCTGTATGAAAAACCATACTCCTATCGTCGTTGGAACCACGGCTTGGCAGCAAGATTTACCGAAAGTCAATCAATTGGTTTCAGATTTAAACGGCTCCTTGCTACACGCGAGTAATTTCAGTGTTGGTGTGAACATTTTCTTTGAAATCAACCGGAAATTGGCGGAAATCATGAACCGTCACCAAGAATATACTGTGAGCATGGAGGAAATTCACCATGTTCAAAAATTAGATGCACCGAGTGGAACAGCGGTGAGTCTAGCCAACGATATCATCGCTGAGCACGAAGCATATGCAGCGTGGAAACTTTCCACTGAACATCCAAGTTCTGACGCGATTTCGATCAATACTGTTCGTGAACCGAATGTCCCTGGTACACACGAAGTCACGTATTCCTCTGAAATCGACAGCATCCGAATCGAACACATTGCACACAATCGCAGCGGATTTGCGTTAGGAGCCGTATTGGCAGCCGAATTTCTACTTGGGAAAGAAGGCATATTTACCATGAAAGACGTTTTAAAATAAAGACATATGAGTTTTTTCTATTTCTACCTATTGATTTTAGTTCACCCGTATTTAGCGATGTGGTGGAAAAGTTTCCCGAAAGCTGGACGTGAGTCGTGGGAAGCCTTGATTCCTGGATACAATTATTTCGTTGTGTTCAAAATGACTTCTAATAAACCGTGGTGGTCCCTTTTATTGGTGTTTCCTGGAGTGCATTTAGCCATGTGGATGGTCGCAAATGTGAGTTACATTCGTCGCTTTGGCTACTATTCGTTTACAGATACCTTGCAAGGAATATTCTTTCCGTATTTGATCATGGCGAAAATCGCGAATTCAGAAACGACCTTTGGAAATGAAACGAATTGGTCTAATTCCCGCGAAGTAGAAATCCGTAAATGGGGAGATCACATCGTATTATTCATGTGCTTGCCGGTGGTTGGACATATTCTCGCTTTGGGTTTTGATATGGTTAGTCGCGACAAACCGGGAGAAAAAACACGTGTCAAAGAATGGGGAGATTCCTTTCTTTGGGCCCTTGTTGCCGCGAGTGTTATCCGAACGTATGTTTTTGAACCATTTCAAATTCCAACGGGATCGATGGAGAAAACCATGTTGGTGGGAGACTTTTTATTCGTGAACAAATTGGCGTATGGACCGAAAGTTCCGGTTACTCCACTCTCCTATCCGCTGGTTCATAACATTGTGCCATTCGTGAACATCAAATCCTATACTACCCTTGAAAAAGGAACGTATACTCGTTTACCCGGATACCGCAAGATCAACCGCAATGATGTCGTTGTCTTTAATTATCCTTCAGGAGATACGGCGATTGTCGATCCACGCACACCAAACGGACTCATGGGACACGATTACCATGGAATTGTGAACGAAGAGGCGCGTTATTTATTCGAATCTTCGGAAGAAATTCAATCGAAAGTCATGCAAATGCGAAACCTGATGCAACAGCAGAAAGTTTCCGCTGAAAAAATTGACAGTACCATTAGTTCACAGATGTACAGTTTATTCATCGAAACGCATGAACAATGGAAAAAGAAAGCACGTGCGAAATTAGCTGCTGGAGAATTCCCTGGCGGACCGGAAGACCATGCAGGACTTCCTGCAAAGCACGGCGGAGTGACTTTTCGTCCTGTAGACAAGCGTGAGAATTACATCAAACGTTGCGTTGGAATTCC
>JBEDCT010000210.1:0-9042 GCA_041176665.1 Bacteroidota bacterium
ACATAAGGAAATAGATTTCCAACTGATCAATTTTCAACATTTAAATACCAATCCAAATGGAAACATTTTATAATCAATTACTAAAAAATAATAAGACTTGGGTAGCTAGCAAATTAGCGAACGATCCTCAGTACTTTCAAAAACTCTCTGCAGGTCAGAGTCCACCCGTTCTTTGGATTGGATGTTCCGATAGCCGAGTTCCGGCAAATGAAATCATTGGAGCCCAACCAGGAGAGGTTTTCGTTCACCGTAATATCGCCAATATGGTTATCCACTCCGATATGAATATGCTATCTGTGTTGGACTACGCAGTGAATGTGTTAAAAGTAAAACACATCATTGTTTGTGGACATTATGGGTGTGGTGGTGTTCAAGCGGCAATGACGAACAAACACATCGGATTAATTGATAACTGGATTCGTCACATAAAAGATGTTTATCGTTTTCACCAAGATGAATTAAACGCCATTGAAAATGAAAAGGATCGTTTTAATCGATTTGTGGAATTGAATGTGATCGAGCAAGTATTGGATTTAGCGAAAACTTCCATCGTTCAAGCAGCATGGGAAAGTGGTCAAGATGTGCATGTCCATGGTTGGGTTTATGGCATCAACGATGGTGTGATTAAGGACCTAGGTGTTAATCTAGGCGACAATAAATCACTTTCTGATGTCTATCAACTAGACATTTAACAAAAGATAGAAAAAGGACAAAGAAATTTGTCCTTTTTAGTTTTGTAGCGTATTCACGCGTAGATTATCCACATCAAAAAAGATATTTTTTCCTGCTCCGCGGAAAAAGCAATGATAAACACAAGGAAAATCCTGAGCCTTAAATTGCATCCTGACGTGAATTGATTGTTCGGTAATTTCGGTATATGATCCGACGCTACGTGAATAGAACCATCGAACATCTTGTGTTTTAGGATCGACGAATTCAAGGTAACAAACGTTTGAAATGGGTTTAGTCCAATCAGGATAATAGTCAAAGGTGATTTCATACCAGTTTCCTGGTTTCACCTGACTCGAGTCCAATGTGAGGATGGTATTGTAATTCTCAATAAGTCCATGGAATTTATTATTCTGTATTTGCCCTCCCCATTTCTTTTGATCATCGAACTGATCTAAAACAAGGGGTTCAATTTTGTAGACTTTCTCCGAAACATTCTTAATTTTCTGGAAGGATTTTACATCGCCAAAGTGATTTCGACTTAAAAAAGAGGCCCTGCGAAAGAGCACTTGTTCATCCTCATCGTAAAGTTTGGAACCAGGAAAATGATAAATCATTAAGTGATTTAACACCGCTTGATTCTTAGATGATTCGGCACTTAATGAATGAAAGTATTCCATTGTTTGCTTCTTGGAAGTGCGACCCATCATCACGGCATAAAGCGGAATCCCCGTATGCGCAGAAAGTAGAAAGGAATTACGCAGCGTCTCAACAGAAGCTTCTTTTCCATAGATTTCAGAACCAATATGGAACCAAGGAAGTGGAAGGATTGCGTCTTTGGATTCCTTTTCTTTTTTGCATCGTGCAATCAGTTGTTTTTCTTCCTTGTTTAACTTTTGTTGGTCAAATAAATTAGCAGTGAACGATGTTGGAATGGCTAATAAATTGAAAGCTTCAGCTAGCTGGAATCCAAAGCAAATCGATACAAATACGATTGATTTATACGGTTTGCGCAGTTGGTTCTCAAAACTACTTAATCGCTTGTAGAACTCCGATAATAAAACAATCCCAATGACACCGCTCACATAGAAAAAGGGCCAGGAAAATCTTCCAAGTGCCCTAAATTGTTTGAGAAAAGTCAGTTTTTCCATCCAATGTGGGTTACCATTAAATGGAAATCCAAAGGAAAGAACTAACATCAGTAAAGCGGCGATTAATGCGAAAAGTAGACCACGACGAACATGATTTATTGGTTGGAATGCTTTTCGAATATGAATGATTCCGTAAATCAGTCCAAAGCTTAACATACAAATTGTAAGTAACCCGATGTATGCCTGACCCTCCCAACGAAATTCTTCGAAGGAAATGAAGTTTTCCATCCATTCATGAATTGCTCCTTTGGGCGGTAAAAAGATACTTTTCCAATGTGCTTGGTAGTCAAAAAAACCATACGGATTCATCGGTCGATCTGTAATAGTATCTGACAATTTCATAAAAAGCTGAACAAACATCACAGGAAACACAACAGGGATTAGGTGCAAAATACGTTCTTTCCAAACCAATTTCTTAGAGAATTGCTGCAAGGCCCATTGAATCCCGTTGAATAACGTAATCATAAAACCAAGGTATGGATGCATGAAATACCAGAAAAGATTGTTGACAATCAAGACGAGCATCCATTTTTTCGACGCTAGATTTTCTGTGTATCGAAGAAATAAATACCAAGACAAGGGAAAAAAGATGGAATAGGATAGACTTAAATGACTAAACAAGCGTGGAAACTGAGGCTGTAAAAGGAATAAGGTAAAGGATCCAACAATTGCTATCCATGTTTCGGTTTGGAATTTTTTTAAAACCAAGTAGATAAAAAGTGGGGTAAGCCACAAACTGATGATCAATGTCAGGTGAAGGATGGTAATTCCATAGGGTTCTAAGAAGGGAAGCAGTTGCAGAATCCAAGCAATAGAAGGAAATCCATCGGTAAACAGGTAATGCTCCCCATATGGATAATTCATGCCGGAGAAGTGAATCAGCGAATCATCATAATGGATGTGGTAATAAAAGCAAAAGTAACTCTTCAATCCATCGCCTTCCCCAGTTAAAAGAATGTCATTCGGATGAAAAATCAAGTCAGGTAGTTGCCAAATTAAAAAACAAGCGGTGATGAACAAAAGCAATGCTTTGGCGCGATTTTGAATAAAATAAACATGCACGTGTTTCAAATGGACAATTTTTAGCGAAAATAAATCATGGGGTTAATCTTCCCATGAATCTGTTCTAAATGGAATGAGCGGTAATCCAGCACTGTTTTTCACGTTCCCAACTTGATAGTTTTTAAAACAATACCGAAGTGCATGAAAGCTTGCTCCATTTTCTAGTGGAATAATGATGGATTTTTTATCTGGTCCGATTGTGGCATAAACAGGATGAAATTCATGCAGGGTATCTCCAAGTTCAAATCCGATGATCGTACCGTCGTGCTGTAGTCCTTGGTACGTATGGTCAACATATAAAATCACTTGTTCATATTGGATTTCGAGTCGATTAAAACTGGGTGATTGGGCTTGAATGGTATCATAGTCATACGTTTCCAACAAGGATAAATTGCCCAATCGTTCGCCAATCGGTTGTTTATTGGATGGATGAATGCAATTAGCTTCCGTACTAGGCACCAAATCATTCGTGCTGACAATTCCAGCATAGTCCAAATCTTGTGTGGCAATAAATGCGGCTTCCCGGATTTTTGCTGGTTCTGTGATACTTTCATATTGATAAGGAGCAATTTCTACCACATAAAACGGCAAACTTGGGTCATTGAAGGTAAAACGCCATAAATAGGCAAGGTCCTGAAGTTTCTGTGCATACGTCGAAGAGCGTCCCACATTTCCTTCTCCTTGATACCAAACAAATCCTTTTACGCGCATGTTCCGAAATGGTCGCACCATTCCTTGAAACATGACACAGGGACGCAAATGACTCAAGGAATCTGGTATCTCTGTATTGTACGGGTAGTCTGTATATTTCTGTACGGTGCTTTGATTCAGCCATCCTTCGATACTTGAACCTCCGTAGCTACTGTTGATGATGCCAATCGGTACTTGTAACGTTTTTTGAAGTTGAAGGGCATAATGATAACCAACAACACTGAATGCGGACATGTTTTTAGAGGTAGCCGTTAACCATTTGCCATTTGCAGGACTTATCATCGAGTAGGAGGCGTTTTTCACAACGTTAAACATGCGAATACCGCTTTCTTCCTTTGCAGATTCGATTGTTTCTTTGGCATAAGCGATTGGCTGATTCTGATAACCACTAAATGTCATAGCCATGTTTGACTGTCCGGAGCAAAACCACACTTCTCCAATAAGAATATTATTGAGGTTCACCGCAAAGCCATCACTGATACTAATCGTTTGTTTGTCAAAGGAACCTTTTGGTGTGAACATGCTAATTTCGAAGGTGCCATCTTTTTTACAAGCTGCACTAAAGCTTGTAGTTGTCCAGCTTGCTCGAATCGTTACATTCTTTTTTTGTGTGCTTGTCCCCCATATTTTTATCGTGCTGTTTTGTTGAAGCACCATGTTATCGCTGAGTATTTCCGGTAGCACAATGGTCGCTCTTATGAATGATGAGAAACTGAGTAAAATAAATGCGGTAATCAAAAATTTCATGGGCTACACTTTTCAATACGAATTTAGTCAATTGTGAATTCTCGTCAAGCAAATTTCAATCCAAAGATTGTTTTGGATCCATATGAGGACAAAATAAAGGTAAATCTGATGAAATCCTAAAACATTGTTTAAATTTGACTTCCAAGAAAATCCAATCACTTTAAACCTCCTTGTGCATGCGTCGATTATTTCAATTTGAAATTGCTGAAAACCGAATTTTTGGTTTAGATGTTTTGCGCTTTGTAGCGATTTTCATGGTCTTATTGGGACACAGTTTAATTCTAGTTCCCCAAGAATTTAAAAAATCGGTGAATCCATTTTTGTACGATGGAGTAGCAATATTCTTCGTGTTGAGTGGATTTCTAATCGGAGGAATTTTGGTGAAAATTGTCAATAAGCAGGAAGCTACCTGGGCAGGACTCTTAGATTTCTGGAAGCGCAGATGGATGCGAACACTACCGGTTTATTTGGTCGTTCTTTTATTCCTCTTTGCGTACACCTTGATATTTTTTCCTGTCAATTTCCCGAAAGAATGGTATCGTTTTTTCTTTTTTACTCAGAACATTTTTGGACATTATCGTCCAGGATTCTTTGCGGAGGCATGGAGTTTGAGTATTGAGGAATGGTTTTATTTATCCGTTCCATTGATTCTATTTGTGGCGCTCATGGTGTTCAAATCATCGACGAAATGGACCATTCTATTTGTTTCGCTTGGACTGTTGGCAGCGATTACTTACTACCGATATTACCTATACCACTCATACGGAATTTCAGAGAATCCGAATCCTTATCAAATCAAATTGTTTAAGAAATTTCTAACCTATGGCATCGATTACCAGGTGATTCCTAGGTTGGACTCCATCATGTTTGGTGTGTTAGCAGCATTCATTGCTCATTATTATCCAAGAATTTGGAATGCAAAATGGAACATCTTATTAGTGGTCGTTGGCTTGTATTTACTGTATTATTCGAAATTCCATATGGGCAAAAGTTACGGTCCATTTGCAAATATTTGGTGTCCAACGTTAAAGTCTTTAGCCGTATTTTTCATGTTGCCGTTTATGTCCAACTTGCGAAAGGGTCTAGGAAAATGGACAATTTGGATTTCTTTCTTCAGTCTTATTTCCTATTCCATGTATTTGGTGAATTTGAATGTGGTGACCATTGCGATTATCAAGCATACGATTCATGGTAACTACAGTGTTGGTAAATTCGTTGCAGGAGAAGGATGGGTATTTGATTACCTGTTATTTTGGATTTTCACCATATCCATTTCCTTTGTACTCTATCAATTGATTGAAATTCCATTCATGAAAATGCGGGATAAAAAACGTAGTTGAAACGCGTTATGAAAACCCTAAAAATCGCCAGTGTCTGCATACTGACTTCTCTGTTGGCATTTGTAGTTTATCACTTTCAAGCGAAAGAGGAGATGTCTTTTTTCCTCGGAAACGACAAGCGTATTCAATACATTGGACGCTTTGATTTTTCAGATGTAGGATCGCCAAAAACATGGGCGCCGGGAGCATACCTTGAATTTGATTGCATTGGAACGGAAGGATTCATCACGATTGAAGATGAATTAAAATTTGGTAAAACACACAACTACATTCAACTTGTAGTGGATGGTCAATCCATGCGAATCAAGTTAAATAGTAAACTAAATCGCGTTCAATTGTTTTCAGGTAAACAGGCTAAAAAACACCATGTGTTAATCTGTAAGAACACGGAAAGCGCTGTAGGATACATCAAGATTCGAGGAGTTCAGTGCAGCCAATTAATGCGGATTAAAAAACGGAAGAAGCCTGTTATTGAGTTTATTGGAGATTCCATTACGTGTGGGAACGGAGCAGATTCCTCCAGTTGTTCTTTTGGAAAAGGATCTTGGTATGACTATCACAATGCGTATGGAAGTTATGGTGCTCGACTCGCTCGTTCATTGCGTGCTGATTGGATCTTAAGTGCTGTCTCCGGAATTGGAATGAATCACAGTTGCTGCGGTATAAAACACACGATGCCCGATGTATATGAACAAACCGGTTTTCATCCAGAGCATGAAAAATGGTCTTTTCGCATTCAACCGCAAATCGTTTTCATCACTCTTGGTCAAAACGATGGTGCAAAGGCGCTGCATCAATACGAAAAAAATTATGTTCGCTTTTTAAGCCGTTTGCGTAAACGATATCCATCCAGTTATTTCATTTGCTGCACAAGTCCGATGGCGGATCAAACGTTCAAAGAAAAACTGAACGTTTGTCTTCAGAAAATCGTCCAAATTCAACGAACAAGAGGGGATGACAAAGTCAGTGCATTTTCCTATAAGGGAACCTATACAGCAGGATATGATAAACACCCAACGCTTTCTCAGCATCAGCAAATAATGAGTGAATTGCTGTTATTTGTTCGGACCCAAAAAGTAATTCAGGACTTCAGTAACATAGGGGAATCCAATCGTTATAGTAAAAATTCGATGTGAGAAATAAGCACATTTATTTAGTCCTTTTACTGCTACTTCTTTTCAAATTCGAATCGAGTCAATCTTGTAGCATGTACAAATTGACCTTGCATGGTAGTACTTTTGTTGGATGCAACGAAGACGCATGGCGCACCACACCGAGGCTTTGGTTCGAATCAAAAAATGCACAACGTAAATTTGGTGCTGCTTTCACGGGTTCACGATTTGATGGTTCGAACGGATTCGCACCGCAGTCAGGAATGAATGAAGCTGGACTTTCCTTTTCACGTCTTGCATCGTATACCCCAGCGCGGAAGTCTGATGGGAAACATCCTCCGATTTTAAATCAGACAAACTTTCTAAAACATATATTGCATACGTGTCGAACCGTTGAAGAAGTTCAGAGGTATGTGTGTCAATTCGACCGGTCTACATTTATAGAAGACGTGTTGATTTACATTGACAAATCCGGAAAGTATTTAGTTGTGGAGCCATATAATACCAAGATTGGCTACGAAAACACATATGTTTTGTCGAATTTTTGTCCGTCCATTACTTCTCCAAAAGATGCAATGAAACTAAATCGATACCGTAAAGGAGTAGAATTGTTAAAATTGAAACAAGATACAACATTGCGTTTTTTACGATCCTTGTCCGATTCCATGCATGTTTGTCGACCAAAAATTGGAGATGGCACCTTACTCACATCGATTTGGAATTTGAATGATGGAAAAATACACCTTTATTTTTACCATGATTATCGACAGAATAAAACCTTTGATTTAACTCAGGAATTGCAAAAGGGTGATCATCTACTTTCCATAGAACACTTGTTTACAAAAAACGCAGAATTTGAAAAATTAAGCACCTATAAAACAACGAAAAACACCTTGTGGATCATGTGGACAATGATGGCTTTATCCTCAGTATTGTTTTGCTCAGCATGTTATTTTTTCATCAGTTTTATCCTTAAAAAACAAGCGCGAAATTACGTCAAACTTCTTCTTTCCATAAGTGGATTCTTGTTGAGTTATTATGGATTTATTTTGTGTACACACCAATCGATATTTTATTTTCAAGCACCTTATGAAGATCGATTTAGTGCGATAGTCAGTCTTTCAGCTTTTGTGCCTAACATCCTTGGACTAATCATCCTTCCGTTTATTTATTGGAATCTTATTGTAATAAAATCAAAATCTTGGACCTTCATCACGCGGAATCTATTCCTTCTAAACAATGTGATTTACGTCATTCTTTTGTGCTTTTTCTTCTACTGGCGTTTGTTTTGGCACTAAGTGATTGGACTTTTTGTGTTTTGAAATTCATGTCATAATCAGCCATTATCCTGTACATCAAGAAGTACAAAAAATAGTTCTGTTATTTATTTTTGAACTGCGCACTTTTTGGTAATTTCACGTTCTTTTAAATCATTGAACATGTCGAAATATACCGTTATATCCTTTCTGATTCTGCTCAAAATCCCAGCGCTACTCTCACAAAACTACTATATATTAGGCACCAAGGATTCGGTGCCTTGTCAAAGCATTAACTATTTCAACACCAATGCCCAAGGAAAAATGGTGGAACTTGAATTTGTGAATGTGCAAAATGAAACAATTCGGTGGACAAAAAACGAGATTCCAGAAATTGATAAAATCAGTCAAGATGGCGTGCTTTATGTGAAAATGCCATTAAAAATAGATAAGCCAGATGGTTATTATCGTTACGGCAAAAGGGTAGTTAGCGGAAAAATGATTGTAGATGTTTTTGATGATGTTCAAACGAGTTATCGTTTGAAAGAAAATTTTGACGGTTCATTCAATCAACAAGGTGTAATGAAAAAAACGACAGAAGGCATCTATATTCGTCATGTCAAACTTCCAACTGGAGAAATCTATGAAGTTTCGGGACTTAAAGGACTTAAAGCATTGAAAGCAATCCAAGCGTTCATGTTTGCCTGTGAAGCGTATAAAATTGAATACGAGTCTAATCCAAAATATCAAACATGCACGTTCGAAGAAGCAGTGGCGGATTTCAACAAGATTTGTCCGAAATAGAATGAATGGAATGTTCCCTGTTTCATTTGTAGCCCCGCCAGGAATCGAACCTGGATCGAGCGTTTAGGAAACGCTTATTCTATCCGTTGAACTACGGGGCTATGGTCATCAATTGTTTAATACGCCCCAAACTTCTTCTGCTGCTATATCCCAACTAAAAAGGACAGATCGCGTTAATGCATTTTTAGCT
>JBEDCT010000211.1:0-8287 GCA_041176665.1 Bacteroidota bacterium
AATGCTGTTCTAAGAATGAATGCAAACAACAAAAAAACCAATTACAGTACAGAACGTTTTCAATCGTTTAATATTGTGGTATTCGGTGGAGATGGCGATTTAGCGATCCGAAAAATCTATCCAGCACTGTTTCATAGAGAGCTTGATGGACAAATAAATATTGACTACAATGTTGTTGGTATTACGCGTAAAGACCCCAATGAAAAAGAATTTTTCGATAAATTAATTCCGTTTTTAGAAACGAGCGATCATCACCGATACAATCGAAATGAAATTGAAAAATTCATTAAAAAAATTAAATTAATGAAGGTTGTGGATGCAACTGTAGAGGATTATTCTGAGCTGAGCTCCTTCCTTAAGCAGTTTCCTGACTATCAAAATATCTATTATTTCTCTACTCCTTCTTCTGCGTTTGGACCAATCGCACGAACATTAAAAGCATGTGATCTTGTCAATGAAGCGAGTAAAGTGGTCATTGAGAAACCTTTGGGATATAGCCTTGAATCATCTAACGCAATTAATGATGAAATCACACAAGCGTTTGATGAACATCAAATTTACCGCATTGATCATTACCTCGGGAAAGAAACCGTTCAAAATTTAATGGTCCTTCGTTTTGCAAATAACCTATTTGAACGCGCTTGGAATGCTGAAAATATCGATAGCATTCAAATTACCGTAGCGGAAAGTTTAGGTGTGGAAAAACGCGCATCATACTACGATAATTCAGGAGCATTATTGGACATGGTTCAAAATCACCTATTGCAATTACTTTGTTTAGTGGCGATGGAACCACCCGTTTCATTGGAAGCCGATGAAGTGCGTAATGAAAAATTAAAAGTCCTGCGTGCCTTGCGTCCACTGAATAAAAAAAGCGTTTTAACGGACACCGTGAAAGGTCAATATACTCGCGGAAAAATAAACGGCGTACAAGTGAATTCTTATTTGGAGGACATCGAAAAGTACGAATCCAAAACGGAAACATTTGTTGCGATGAGAGCATACGTAGATAACTGGCGTTGGAAAAATGTACCATTTTACTTGCGAACAGGAAAACGAATGATCAAACGTTATTCGGAAATTGTCATCAATTTCAAAGAGGTACGTCACAATATTTTCCCTTCAAAAGAAAAATTAAATAACAATAAATTAATCATCCGTCTTCAACCAGAGGAACGCATTGAATTAATTCAAATGACGAAGATCCCTGGTCCAGGTGGATACCGCTACAAGCCCATCGCCTTGAAATTGGACTACATCGACTCGTTTAAAGAACGTTTCCCAGATGCATACGAACGATTAATCATCGATGTGATTCGTGGGAATCAAACCTTGTTTATGCGTCAAGATGAACTACAAGCAGCGTGGACCTACATTGAATCCATTACGAATTCATGGAAAGCGTGTAACATGCAAAATGTTCTGTACGAGGCAGGCACATGGGGCCCGGGCGATTTGATATTAGAGGAAAATGAATCTTGGATAACAAAGTCATGGAGAGATTAATTTCCTTTGAGACTAAAGAACTTCTTGAAGTTGATTTAGCACAGCGTATTGCAGCGATACTTCGTTCGGAGATTGAAAATAAAGGAACCGCTTCCTTATTGCTTTCTGGCGGAAGTACTCCAAAGAATTTGTATCAGAAATTAGGTGAAATAGATTTAGATTGGTCATACGTTCACGTTGGACTTGTTGACGAACGCTTTGTGCCTCAAGATAGTCCGTTTTCTAACGAAACACTTATTCGAGAAAACCTCATGACTGGAGTTGCTTCGAATGCTCATTTTCATTCCATGGTCATAGATCCATTGAATTACGACGATAATTTGCAGCTTGCACTTACAGAAAATGAAGTTTTTAGAAATACAGATGTTATTATTCTAGGAATGGGTGATGATGGACACACAGCATCGTTATTTCCAAATGATGTACTTTCTGATGAAGCAACAATTTCAACTTCACTGATGGCCAATACGACATCACCAAACGAACCTTCCCAGCGCATCACATTCTGCGGGCCAATTTTACAAAAAGGCAAACATCTTTTCCTAATGATTACTGGCGGAAAGAAACTGGAGGTTTTATCTGAAAGTCAAGAAAAAAACTACCCAATAGACCATTTCATTCCTTTCATTGAAGGAATCTATTACACTGAAAACGCCTGAGCTATGAATACCAAGGTTTTAGAGATTACCCAACGCATTATTGAGCGAAGTAAAGATAGTAGAGCTATATATTTAACTCAAATGAAAAGTGCACATCAAGAAGGTGTGACACGTCAAGCAATGAGTTGCGGAAATCTTGCCCACGCATTTGCTGCATGTGATGCGCACGACAAATCAGAATTAGCTCAAAATCGATTGCCTAACTTGGGAATCATTACTGCATACAACGATATGCTTTCAGCGCATAAAGTGTATGAAGATTATCCGAAAAACATCCGTCTTTACGCCAATAAGCATTATGGAATCGCGCAAGTTGCTGGAGCAGTTCCTGCCATGTGTGATGGTGTGACTCAAGGTCAACCAGGAATGGAACTTTCCTTGTATTCAAGAGATGTGATTGCCATGTCAACAGCAATTGGACTTTCGCACAACATGTTTGATGCGACACTTTGCCTTGGAATTTGCGATAAAATCGTCCCTGGTCAGATGATGGGAGCTTTGCGTTTCGGACATTTACCAACGGTATTTCTTCCAGGTGGACCCATGCCAAGTGGAATTACAAACGAAGAAAAAGGACGCATTCGTCAATTGTTTGCGGAAGGAAAGATTGGACGTGAGGAATTGTTAAAAGGTGAATCTGACTCTTATCATTCACCGGGAACATGTACATTTTACGGTACAGCGAATAGCAATCAAATGTTGATGGAAATCATGGGGATGCAATTGCCTGGTTCCAGTTTTGTGAATCCTGGAACTGAATTGCGCGACCTACTAAACGAAGAAGCAGTTAAAATTGCCATCGAAAATACACGTGTCGGATTTGAACGATCCATAGCAAATATCATCGACGAAAAAGTGATTGTAAATGGTATCATCGGATTATTAGCTACCGGAGGATCGACAAATCACACCATTCACTTAGTGGCGATAGCTAGAGCAGCAGGAATCATCATTAATTGGGAGGACATGTCTGATTTATCTGACGTCGTTCCATTGTTAACACGCATGTATCCTAACGGAGCAGCAGACGTGAATCATTTCCATGCATCCGGAGGAATGGGATTCGTGATTCGTACCTTATTGGATCATGGAATTTTACATGAGGACGTTTATACGATTCTTGGAAAAGGTCTAAACAAATACAAACAAGAACCTAGAATTGAAAACCACCAATTAATTTGGGTGGATGGAGCCAAAGAAACGTTGAATGAATCGATTATTCGTCCAGTGGACAATCCATTCTCTAAGGACGGTGGTATTAAAATCTTAAAAGGAAACCTTGGACGCTCGGTCATTAAAACCGCAGCAGTTGCCGATGACCAACGTGTAATTGAAGCTCCTGCCATTGTTTTCCATGAACAAGGTGACTTAATCAAAGCATTCAAGAATGGAGAATTGGAAAAAGACTTTATCGCTGTCCTTCCATTCCAAGGTCCAAAACACAATGGAATGCCAGAATTGCACCAATTAACTCCTACCCTAACCATTCTTCAGAAAAAAGGATATAAAGTGGCTTTGGTAACCGACGGACGTATGTCTGGAGCATCTGGAAAAGTACCTGCAGCCATTCACCTAACTCCTGAAGCAAAAGATGGCGGAATGATTGCGAAAATTCGTACCGGAGATGTCATTCGTTTAGATTCTTACCACGGTGAATTAACCGTAATGAACCAAGCAGAAGTCGAAGCAAGAGAAGCTACCTATATTTCGAATGAGGAAACGTTTGCATTCGGCAGAGAGTTATTTGCCAATGTACGTAAAATGGTCACTAAAAGTGAAGAAGGAGCAAGTTTCCTTTTTTAATTAGGCCTCAGACTCCTCTTTCCAATAAATCGAAGCTAAAATCGATAGCAACAATGCTCCAATAACGATGAGCAAGGAAATCGAAGAAGGAATATGAATGAATGGAGATAGCAACATTTTCAATCCTATAAAGGACAAAATGAACGCTAATCCATATTTCAGTTTCGAGAACATGTGAATGGAATTCGCCAGAAGGAAGTACATGGAACGAAGTCCTAAAATCGCAAAAATATTCGAGGTGTAAAGAATCACAGGATCATTCGGAGCGATGGCAAAAATCGCTGGAATGGAGTCGATAGCGAACACCAAATCCGTTGTTTCTATTACAACTAGAACTAGGAAAAGTTTGGTTGCGAATCGTTTTTTATTCCATAAAACGAAGAATTTATCCCCGTAATAGTGCTTTGAAATTGGAAAAACTTTTCGAGCCATTCTCGCACCAAAACTTGTGCTATAATCTTGTTTATCTTCCTCGTCTTCACTCGCAAACAAGGACTTTATTCCAGCATAAATAAGGAAAATACCGAAGAGCGTTAAAATGGCATTTGGACGAAAGAATTTCCCAGCATTTTCAGCTAAACTTCGATTCGCCTCCTGGTCTAAACTAAAATTCCATGACCCTATACTAAATTCTGGCAAGTACGTTAAGTTGATTAATCCGATTCCGGAAAAAATAAAGATGGCACGAAAAACAATCGCTCCAATAATTCCCCAAAACAAGACTTTATGTTGAAGTTTTCCTTCTAGTTTAAAGAAGCGGAAAACAAGAATAAAAACGAACATATTATCGACAGACAAGGCCTCCTCTATCCAATATGCCGATTGATAATCGGCGAACTTTGCAAATCCCGACTGCCAATAAACGACTAAACTGAATAACATGGAAACAGAAACCCAAATGAGTGTCCATTTCAACGCTTCTTTATTGGTGATGACATGACTTCGTTTGTTGACTACTCCCAAATCGAGTAACATCATGAATACAATGATTACTGCAAAAAGGATAATTAAAACAGGGTTATTTGTCATTTAACAGCGAATTTGTGGGCTTGGACAAAAGTAGCAAAATGAAATGAGACCTTAAAGGCTAAACCTATAATCCATTTATTAATTTAGATTTATGGAACAAAAAAAAGCCCCGACGATTCTGTCGAGGCTTGTTCCTTTTGAAAGAACGATTATTTTTTCTTCAGCATGAATTCAACTGCTTCTGCAGCGTTTACAAATCCACCAGTGATACACGTTTCCGTCATCACACCTGATTTCTTCGCACTTGGAATCTGAATGGTTTTAGTGTACTTCACTGAAGTATTCATCAACAACTCACGTACCTGTGGCGCTGTCAATTCAGGGAAGTACCCACGGATCATTGCTGCAACACCAGCTGTCGCAGGACAAGCCATTGACGTACCGGAAGCATCTTCGTATTTTGCGTCAGGAACTGTTGAGTAGATATCTACACCTGGCGCAAAGAAATCAACGGATTTTGCTCCGTAATTGGAGAAGTCAGCCAAAATTGTTTTTCCTTTTTTAGATGAACTGCTTGCTCCCACATCAATCCAGTTGCTTGCCCATTTTCCATCATTTAAGATACGTGTTGGGTATGAATCCTCAACATCCTTGTTTTTCGCATCGTTTCCAGCAGCATGTACCAACAAAACATCTTTGCTCTCTGCATAACGAATCGCTGCGTCAACCGCTTCTTTGTTTGGTGTGTAATATTTACCAAATGACATATTAATCACTGTTGCACCATTGTCCACTGCGTAATAAATAGCATTGGCAACATCTTTGTCGCGTTCGTCACCATTGGGTACAGCACGAACAACCATAATGCGTGCGCAATTTGCAATTCCATCAATTCCGATACCATTTCCACGTGTCGCAGCAATGATTCCAGAAACGTGTGTACCATGCATTGCATCTGGACCTTCGTAACGGTTACATCCGTAATATTTTTCTGTTAAGTCGTTTGGATTGTCACCTACAACGATGGCACGAATACTATCTGCGTTTGTTGTTGCCATTTTGACTGTTCCTTCCATCGATTCCGTAGCACCATGAATTTCAGATTCTAAGTTAGCTGCAGGCATCACAAGTAAAATCCCTTTTAAGCGATCTTGTATGCGTTTTTCTTGTTCACTTACCGTTACATAATCCGCGCTGGTTTTTTTTGAGAATTCGCCATTGGACGCTTTTTTTACATTTTCGATATACGCATTAAATGCTTTCATCGTTGCTAATTGCTGTTTTGAATTATTCAAGTCAGCCTCATAACTTTTCTTCAATTTCAAATACGCTTCGTAACGCGTTTTATCCGCCACTGAGAAAGAAGACTCAGATTTTCCGTTGAAATAAGTCGATTCATTTCGATACATACGAGACAACTCTAATGCTTCATCTTTGATATCTTCCTTCGCGCCACCTAAAAACGACCAACCGTGAACATCATCAATATATCCGTTTTTATCGTCGTCAATTCCGTTTGCAGGTATTTCGTCTTCATTCACCCAAATCACATCCTTTAAATCCGGATGATCTGTTTCCACTCCGCTATCAATGACCGCAACAATCACTTGTTTTGGCTTTTTTCCAGCTGCATTCAACAACTCATAAGCGCGCTCTGCTCCAACACCATAAATTCCTTTGTCACTCGGATCTTTCAAATACCAGTTTAACGGTGCTTTGTTTGGTGTTTCTTCTTTTTTCTGTGCGAAACTTGTGAAGACAAGTGAACAACACAAACCAATCAATATGTTTTTAGTCATTTCTATTTTTTTAGGTTCACGAAAATAAGGAATTATTTTTTTCTGACGTATGCATGGTTGAAATGTTACCTAATTGTTGAGAAGTTGTTCAGAATCCAAACGAAATTGACCATCGAAATTCGAGTCAAAGCACTAATTTTGTTATTCTAAAAAAAGAAATATGAGTACAGTAGAACACCTTGAATGTTTGATTATTGGTTCTGGTCCGGCTGGATATACAGCGGCCATTTACGCAGCAAGAGCTGATATGAAACCAGTTATGTATCAAGGATTGCAGCCTGGTGGACAATTAACGACGACGAATGAAGTAGAGAATTTCCCAGGATATCCGCAAGGAGTAACTGGTCCTGAAATGATGATGCAGTTAGAAGAGCAAGCGAAACGTTTCAATACAGACATTCGTTCAGGATTCATCACGAAAGTTGATTTCAGTGGTGATATTCACAAATGTTGGACAGAGAACGGAACAGAGATTCATGCTGAAACAGTGATCATTTCAACTGGAGCATCCGCAAAATACCTAGGATTAGAAAGTGAGCAAAAATATTTGAAGTTAGGTGGAGGAGTTTCCGCATGTGCTGTTTGTGATGGATTCTTTTATAGAAATCAAGAAACGATTATTGTTGGAGCTGGAGATTCTGCTTGTGAAGAAGCACATTACTTATCGAAATTATGTACTAAAGTGACGATGTTGGTTCGTCGTGATGAATTTAGAGCATCCAAAATCATGGCGGAACGTGTCATGAAAACTCCGAATATCGAAATCTTGTTCAATACGGAAACCTTAGAAGTTTTAGGTGATGGACAACTAGTGACAGGAGCGCGTGTTCAAAACATGCAAACAAAAGAAGAACGCATAATTCCAGCAACGGGATTTTTCGTAGCGATTGGACACACACCAAATACAGAGATTTTCAAAGAATTCATCGATTTAGATGAAACCGGTTACATTACCTACGCTCAACCGGGAAGTTCTAAAACAAACATCGCTGGTGTATTCGTCGCAGGAGATGCAGCGGACAGAACCTATCGTCAAGCGATTACAGCAGCTGGAACAGGTTGCATGGCCGCATTGGACGCTGAGCGTTACTTAGCTGCTAAACATTCATAAGAGATCAAATAATTGATGCAAACCGAGTTCAAAAGACTCGGTTTTTTTTTGCTCTAACGTATGGCATCTTCGTCCAATAATTTCACGAAGTGAAATCCTTTTGGCACGTATCCTTCATTGTAGAAAAACTTGTGTGCTTTGAAGTTATTCGTATACGAATCCAAGGAGAGCATTTTACATCCGTGTTCGATTGCTTTTCGTTCTAAAAAATCAAACATCAACTTCCCTACTCCTTGGCTTCGATGTGAGCTACGAACAACGATGTTATCCAATTCCATGTATTTACCTATCCACAATTTGTTGCCTAGCCAAAATCCACAGATGGCAATGCATTCCTCCTCTTCAAATACGGCAACTTGTCCGTAGCGGCATGGAAGCATTTCGTCTAATTCACGGGAATATTCTTCACTCGTCAAACTTGGATAAAGTTCGTTCAACAC
>JBEDCT010000212.1:0-16034 GCA_041176665.1 Bacteroidota bacterium
TCGTAAAACTGATCCGTAGTTCCGTAAATGAGGTAAACATCGATGTCGCTCCCAGGATACTCGGCAATAATGTTTCCTAAAGCATTATACTTTTGCTCTTGAATAATCCCTTTTATCGTTGCTCCGCCTCCGGAACCCTCCACTTTTTTACAGGAAGAGGAAATACTAAGGACAAGAATAGAGAGAAGTAGGAGAAGGCCTTTTTTCATAATCAAAGAATTTTTGTTCATGCAATTTTAACAAAAAAAACAACTTGTTTTAACATTGATCGTTTTAACATTGGAAATTGTTTGACTTTTCGCTAATTTTAATCAATCTTAACAAAAAAACATGAAACAACTTTTACTCAGTTTGATTTTTTTCGCATTTCATCAAATCACGTATGCTCAAGTTGTTATAAATGAATACTCTTGTTCAAACATTACTGGTCCTTCGGATGCCTATGGCGAAAAAGAAGATTGGGTTGAATTATACAATGTTACAGCAGCACCAATCGACTTAACAGGATGGTACCTTTCTGATAAAGCGAATAATTTAACAAAGTGGATGATTCCAAGTGGATCTATTCCAGCAAGTGGATTTAAAATGGTTTTTTGCTCGAAGAGGGATTTGGTCAATGGAAATGAGTACCATCCAAACTTCAACCTGACTCAAACGGATGGAGACTGGATAATTCTTTCAAATACATTTGGAAACGTAGTAGATTCATTCAAAATTGTTCATCTCACAAAGGCAGATCATTCCGTAGGCAGATCGACAAACGCAGCAGTGGATTTCAAATTATTTACAACGCCAACACCCAATGCCAACAACGTTGGAGCAGTCAATTTTTACCCGCCAAAACCAGTTTTTAGTGTAGCCCCCGGATTTTACCCGACCGCTCAAACAGTGACCATTACCTGCGCTAATCCAAGTGCAACAATAAGATACACCTTGGATGGCTCGAATCCAACGGCAACTTCCACCGTTTATTCTACTCCAATAAACATTCCCACTACCAAAGTCTTAAGAGCCGCTGCATTTGGAACAACGTTGTCCTCTTTCATTGAAACAAATAGCTATTTCATCAATGTAACACATACCGTTCCTGTTGTCTCTGTTTGCAGTCAAGAAGTATTTACGTTAGTAGCAAATGGAAATCAGAATCCTGCTAATCGCATTGGTGGATTCGAATTATTTGAACAAGACGGGACATTTATAGACGAAGCTGAAGGCGATTTCAATAAACATGGAAACGATTCATGGGCTTATCCTCAACGTGGTTTTGATTTTATTTGTCGAGATCAATATGGACATAATGGCGACATAGAACATGCGATTTTCCCCGAGAAGAGCCGTGACAATTTTCAACGTTTAATTCTGAAGCCTGGCGCAAGTGACAATTATCCATTTGAACAAGGCGCACATATCCGAGATGCCTTTATTCATACCTTATCGATTCGCGCCGATATGAAACTGGACGAACGTACGTGGCGTCCGGCAGTTGTCTATTTGAACGGAAACTATTGGGGAGTTTATGAAATTCGAGAAAAAGCAGATGACCACGATTATACAGACATTTATTTTGACCAAAATAAATTCAATCTTCAATACCTAAAAACATGGGGAGGAACGTGGCAGGAATATGGCGCTCCAAATGCATTGCCAGACTGGAATGCCTTACGGAACTATATTACCACGAACAACATGGGGAATGCCACGAACTTTAATTATGTTGATTCCCTTTTCAATTGGCAATCCTTGGCTGATTATTTTATGATCAACTCTTACACTGTAAACCAAGATTGGCTAAATTGGAATACGGCATGGTGGAGAGGAATGGATCCCGCGGGAGACAAGAAGAAATGGCGTTATGCACTTTGGGACATGGATGCAACTTTTGGACACTACATCAATTACACCGGAATTCCAGATCCTAGTGCAAATGCTGACCCTAGTAATGCGGAAAACTTACCTAATCCAGGTGGTCAAGGACATACTGACATCCTTGAAAAGTTAATTAATGAAAATCCGATTGTCGAGCAATATTATATCACACGCTATATTGACTTGATCAATACGTCGTTCAGTTGTACGAGCATGTTGGCGCTCCTAGATAGTATGGTGAATGAAATTGCTCCTGAAATGACGGCTCATTGTACAAAGTGGGGTGGAACCTATAATGGATGGCAGTCAAGAGTGACGCAACTAAGAAATTTCATCAATCAACGCTGCCTTGCCATGGAACAAGGTTTGATCGATTGTTACCAACTTACGGGCCCCTTTCCAGTAACTTTTGATGTTTCCCCCGCTAACGCTGGAACAATCAAAGTCAATTCCATTAATCCACCAAGTTATCCTTGGACAACAACCTACTTTGGTGGAATACAGACCAATGTAAAGGCAAAAGCAAATACTGGGTATGTTTTCGACCACTGGGCCTACACTACCGGTCCAATGGGCTTAGCAAGTACCCTTGACTCGAATTTCATCAACATCAATGGACCTGAAACAATTGTCGCTGTATTCGTTCCAGATATCCCAGATTTAGATGGAGATGGATGTCTAAATACAGTTGAAGTGGCTGCCGGAACAGATCCGAATCTTGTTGATACGGATGGCGATGGCGAAAATGATTGCATTGAACTCGGACCAAATCCAACAACGCCTCTCGATACAGATGGCGACGGAATCATTGATGCCCTTGAATCCATAATCGTGGATACAGATGGTGACGGAGTGATGAATGAATTGGATCCGGACAATACCAATCCATGTATTCCTAATCCAAACGCTGGTCCTTGCGACCAAGATGGCGATGGACTCACAAATACCCAAGAAGGATTAGCAGGAACGAGTCCAACGAATCCAGATACTGACGGTGATGGCGTGAACGATGGAACGGAAGAGACCAATGGTTCCGACCCATTAAATCCTTGTGATCCTGACGATACACTACCTGGTTGTCAAATCGATTCCGATTTTGATGGTTTGACAGATGCTCAAGAAGGTGTACTTGGAACCAATCCAAATAATCCCGATACAGACGGAGATGGTTACAACGATGCCCTTGAAGTAACGCAAGGATCCGATCCACTGAATCCATGTGACCCGAATGCAAGTTCACCTGAATGTTCAGACGGAATTCATATTCCAACCGCATTTTCACCAAATAACGTCGGAAATGAAGACAATGACGTATACCAAATCATTGTTGGTAAAAACATTGAATCCATTGGATTTAAAGTCTTTGACCGATGGGGGAATTTAGTGTTTGAATCGAACAACAAAACGTTTAAGTGGGACGGTACTTACAAAGGAAAATTATTGAACACGGGTGTTTACGCGTACATTATTGATGTCACTTACAGCGGAGGAACAACGAAAAAAATGACCGGAAATATTACCCTAATTCGATAAGCTGAAAATGAAGATCAAAACTTTACTTTTTAGTTTGTTGGGATTCACTGTTTTTGCCCAAGATTACCATTTAACTCAGATGGATAAAACCATGACAATATGGAATCCCTCTGCAACTTCCATGCACCAAGGTTTTGAGAAAATCAGCTTGCTAAATCGGAATCAATGGTTGGGTGCGGGCACACAATTCACGACAAGTTATGGAATGGGTGAATTTGCTGTAGGTAAAACCAAAAAAAGCGATAAAGCGTATGCTGGAATAGGAGTCTTCTTTAGCAATGATGTCGGAGGCGATTCGAAAATGTCACAAAAATCTTTTGGAACTTCCTTGAGCGGACACTTGCCTCTGGCAAAAGGACATTGGTTATCAGCAGGAATACAAACAGCATTCTGCAACCGTAGTGCGGATTTCTCTCGCTTACTCTATTATTCTCAATGGAATGGTAGCTCATTGGATCCGAACGTGTACTCCGGTGAAGCAAATGATTTCACGTCATTTTCTTATTTAGACGCCGGATTAGGATTAAACTACCGCTATTTGCCCGGAAACAAGCCGAATTTAAGCGCAGGACAAATAGCGATTCTAGGTGGATTTTCCATCGCGCATGCAAATAGTCCTAAATTGAATTATAATAGTTTGAATACCGATCGCTTGTTTAGAAAATATTGTCTGAACACTCAAGTGAAGTATGCCTTTGATGATAAGTCTAGTATGGAAATAAGTGTTATTCAACTTATTCAAGGCCCACATGCGGAAACGATACTTGGATTGTTCTATCGCTCCAAATTGCGAGGGAACTCTGAAATCACGAACATGGTCAATTCTCAGTCGTTTGCAGCGGGAATGTATTTTCGTTCTACAGGTACTGTGGCTCCATATGTCTCCTTAACATTTGGATCTGTTGACTTGGGTTTATCGTATGACTACGACATCGGACCAATTTCCACTGCATATCGTCATTCAGTAGAGGTGAATTTCGCCTATACCTTTATGAAAAAATCTGTTTTTAAAGGGAGTCGTTTGCGTTGATAAACGCCAACCACTTTTCAGCTTGATTTTTATTTAAAACTCTGGGCATTTTGTTTTGTGCTCCCAGTTTCCCCAAAGACTCCAAGAACCCATAAAATGTTGCAGTTGGAACAATTGTCAGTGTTGGTTTCCCCAAATTGTATTTTCGAACGTAAGCATAATCATCATTTACCAGGCAAAGTTGTTTGTCCATTTCTTCAATGATTTGGTCTGAATCAAAAGGCTCATCAGAACCTACAAACCAATGGTGGAGCTGTAAATCTTCATCTGCAAAGAGGGTATATTCTGAAATTTTAACACCGGTAGATTGAGCCACTTTCAGAAATGCCTGATTGATGTTGTCTAATGATAAATGCTCACCACATAAACTTAAAAACTGTTTTATTCTCCCTGAAATGATGATCTCATGTGCTTCTAAATCAACAAAACGAACCAAGTCTCCGATGAGGTAACGCCATAATCCAGCATTCGTTGTGATCACCAATGCGTAGTCAATTCCTTCCTTTACTTCACTAATTGTGTATGCTTTGTTTCGATTGATTAATTCTCCGTTCTCATCGAAATAGTCAGAATTAAATGGAACAAACTCGAAGAATATGGCGTTGTTCATTAACAATTTCATTCCTTTTCGACCTGGACTAGTTTGATAACCGAAATAACCTTCACTCGCTAAATAGGTATCAAGTAATTCTACTTTTTGAGCACAGATTTTCTCTAAACGCTCGCGGTAGGGCTCCATGTATATTCCACCATGAACATATACATGTAAATTCGGCCAAATGTCATGAATAGAATTCAGTTTGTAATGTTTTACAATTTCTTCCATTAACAAGATACACCAACTAGGAATACCCGCAATAATGCCAATGTTCCAATTCGGCGCCTCTTCGATCATCAAAGGCAATTTTTCCTTCCAATTTTTTAAATTGGTAATTTTTTTTGACGGTTTTGTAAACGGTGCAGCAATGATGGAGGTATGTTTTTTTAAAATACCACTTAAATCCCCCTCAATATGTGTGCTTTTCTTCGTGAGTTTTGTTGATCCGCCAACAGCAAGGATGCTCGCAGAATAAAATTCTTCGGGTAAATTTAATTCGTGTAAAATAGAAAATTGACGAAGACTAACACGTTGAAATGAGCGAATCATTTCAGTCGTAACAGGTATTCGCTTACTCGGTGAACCTGTTGTTCCAGACGATAAGGCATAGTATTTTATCCGACCTTTCCACGTATGATCCTTTGCACCAGCAATCGATTCTTTCAACCATTTTTCATAAAATTCATCATAGTCAACGATTGGCACCATTTTCTGGTATTGAGATACCACATCCGTTTTATCCAAAATGGCGTGAAACGAGTAAACAAAACCAAACTTGGTGCTTTTCGCTCGTTCAATGGTATTGCGCAAAGCCTCTAATTGATGACGGTAATCAATCCCTTTTTTTGCATTTCGCTTGAAGCTTAATGCGGTCGTTTTACGGATAAGTTTTCCGATAATTGGCATATTCCTATTTTAGTCGCGAAAAGTAAATACCCTCCCCACAAAAATAAAAATAAAACTAGAGCGTTCTTTAGTCACTTTGTCTTAATTTTGTAAAAAATACTACTATGCAACAAAAAACATTTATCGTACCTCATGATTTTACGATCGTTGCGGATATCGCACTACAACATGCGATTGCAGCTGCAAAACCTTTAAATGCGATTGTTCAACTTCTTCACGTTGTTTCCAAAGAAAACCAGATTCAGGACGCTTTGACGCAATTACACAATGTGATTGAAAAATTTGTAGCGGAAGGAGTGAATCTTCAACCAAATGTTCGAATAGGAAGTATTTTTGAAGATATCGGAGCATTTGCCGCGGAACACCAAGCTGAGTTAATCTTCATGGGAACGCATGGCGCTCACGGTTGGCAACACATCACCGGAAGTCACGCACTAAAAGTGGTAACAAGCTCCCAAGTACCTTTTATCATTGTCCAAGAAAAATCCGTGAAAGCTACTGGCTATGATTCTATTGTTGTACCAATGGACTTACACAAAGAAACCAAACAAAAATTGTCTATCGTTGCTAATCTAGCGAAGTACTTCAATTCCAAAGTTCACGTAGTTACTCCGGATGAAACAGATGAATACCTGCGTCATCAAGTAATTTCAAACATCACTTTCTCAGAGGGATTCTTTAAGGATCGCAATATTGAAATGACCTCAGCGATCGTTTCTAGAAGTGGATTCGATAAAGAAGTCGTAAAATATGCTGTTAGCGTTGATGCTGATTTAATTGCTATTATGAACCTTAATCGCAATAATTTCTTGTCAGCTTTGACAACGAACTACGAGCAATACATCATCACAAATGACGCGTTGATTCCAACCTTGATCGTTAATCCAATCCAAATTGGAAACGAGCATGGTAGCATGTTCTCTATTTAATTTATTTTTATGTCGAGATTGATCACGCTGCACGAGTTTATCGTGACGAATCAAAGTCACTTTCCATACGCAACAGGTGAACTTTCAAGATTACTGAATGACATCGTTCTCGCTTCTAAAATAGTGAGTAACGACGTTCGTAAGGCCGGACTCGTTGAACATATTTTGGGTGCCCAGGGTGGACAAAATATTCAAGGTGAAGAACAACAAAAATTAGATGTTGTGGCAGACGATGCCTTCATTCGTGCATTTGCCAATGGAGGAGAGGTCTGTGGCATCGCATCGGAAGAAAATGATGATTACTTAGCATTCGAATCAGAACAGTCCAAAAATGGAAAGTATGTAGTGTTGTTCGATCCACTTGATGGTTCAAGTAACATTGATGTCAATGTTTCGATCGGCACCATCTTCTCAATCTACCGCCGCGTTTCCCCTCAGGGTACAAAAGCCACATTGGAAGACATGTTGCAACCGGGAACGGCACAAGTTGCTGCGGGATATGTGCTTTATGGTTCATCAACCATCCTTGTTTATACAACAGGTAATGGAGTACATGGATTTACATTAGATCCAAGTATTGGAGAGTTTTACCTTTCACATCCGGACATGAAAATGCCTGAAAATGGACGAATTTATGCAGTGAATGAAGGGAATTTGAACGATTTTGAACCTGGACTTAAAGCATATGTTCGTTATTGTCAAAGTCACGATAATCAAACAGGACAACCATACTCCGGACGTTATATCGGTTCGCTAGTCGCTGATTTTCACCGTCACATGATAAAAGGTGGAATCTACATCTATCCGGCTGTCCCATCTGCTCCAGAAGGAAGATTGCGCTTGTTGTATGAATGCAATCCGTTGGCGTTTATCGCTGAACAAGCAGGCGGACTCGCAACAACGGGAGAGCAACGCATCATGGAAATTCAACCTACTCAATTACACCAGCGCATTCCATACTATGTTGGATCGAAATTAATGGTGGAAAAAGCAATGAATCTTTTAGCTGAAAACTAAGGAATTTACCTAGCCGTAAGTTTCAGGGTATAATCCGCTTGAACAAGCGGAGAACCTGGATCTTTATTAAAGCGTACTTGTTGTTTCACAAGACGAATTACGTCGTTAATGATGGTTTGATTCGTACACGTTGTAACAGATTTAATGCTTCGGCAATCTGTCACAACTCCATCTGCATTTATGGTCAATTTTAATCCTACACGACAATCGACATCGATGTCGTATTGTGGAGTACTGACATTGTTTAAACGCACGCGCGCTTTACCGCTACCACCGCCTTTTCCGGGACCAACACCGTCGTCTGTTCCACTTCCGGAACCTCCGAATGGACCATTGCCAGAACCTGTTCCACCGCCACTACCACCGCTTCCGAAGTAATTGGTACCTCTTACCGTCGTAGACGTTGGATTTGTTGAGTTATCTGTATTGTTGTTATTCGATTGACCACTGGTAGTCGTGAAATCGCTTGAATGACTTGTAGCAACGCGCTCGGTTTGATCTTGCGGTTGATCAATCGGGGCATCAGATGAGGTTCCACCTCCTCGACTTCCACTTTCTTCAGAAATGAGTTCCACGTGTTCCATCTCAAACAGTTCGATGACTTCATCGGATTTAAGTGGTGGAACATCTTCTGGAATAGCAGGAAGAATGTTGAATTGCGTAATCATCAGTAAAATGAAAAGAATCAGCAAGGAAATAGATGTGTACACCAAGGATTTCTTGACCTCACTTCTAGATTCCATGTAATCTTTTTCAAATATGTCGATATATGCATTCATCTTATTCTCTTTTCGGTTAAACGAAATGGATTCTTAAATCTAACTGTGTTCCTTCGTTGCAATGATCATTTTTAATTGATTGACCATTCCGATTTCCAATAAATCAACCAACTCCTGAACTTTGGAATCAAAAGGAATTCGCAATACCACAGTACTATCACCTTTCTTTTTTGTTTCTTCGACAAGCACCGGTCCGATTTGATCGTAAGGAACCTCTTTGTTATCTACACTGTATCTTTTTGCGTTCGTCACTGGATCGATTTCCACCGATAAGGCCACGTGTGCTTTGTTCGTTTTTTCATTATTCTTTGCTTGAGGAAGCGGGACCTTAATCACGTTCGGATTCGCAAGCGTAGAAATAATCAAAAAGAACAACAACAAAAAGAACATGATGTCGCTCAATGCAGAAGTAGCTACCTCCGCATGGAACCTTCTATTACGCTTTATTGCCATCGCTAGGTCGATTCAATTTGATGAATTCTAAGTTAACTCGTTGAATTGCTAATGCATAGTTGTCAATCATTCCATTTAATAAATGGTACGCTGTAAAGGCGATAATACCAACAACTAATCCAGATCCAGAAGAAATCATTTTTTCATATAATCCTCCAGAGATATTTCCGATGGAAACGTTTTCTGTAACGGAGATGCTATAAAAAATCTTAATTACCCCGGAAATGGTACCGATAAATCCTAAAGTCGGTGCAATACCTGCAATCAGTCCCAAATGTCCAATGTTTTTCTCCATTTTCCCAATTTCGATATTGGCAACTTTTTCCATGTTTGACTCGATTTGTGGAATTGGTCTACCCATTGATTGAACGCCTTCACGAACAACGTTTCCAAATGCCGTATGGTCATGAGACAAGGTATCCATTGCCCCTTGGATGTTTGCATTGTGAAGGTTGTTTTTGATTTCTGACAACATGTGTTTGTTGTGTTTCGTCATGCGTTTGATGTATAAATAACGCTCCACAGCAACATACGAAGTGTAAAACAATAGAATGGCAATTGGAATTAAGAAGAATCCACCTTTCATTAAAAACTCTAAGGCAGAAATTTCTTCTACAATTTTAACTGTTTCTGCTGCTGTTGTGGCAACTGGCGCTGCTTGATCTTGAGCATACATAAATCCTGTTGAGATCAACGATGAGATCGCAAATAGATATTTCAATTGTTTTTTCATATTGTTTATTAGTTTTCGTCGGATAAAAGTAAAAAATGAATGCCGGTTAAAATAAATGAGACTTATTAGATATTCACATCAAATTGTTATTTCACTTTCCATATACACCCACAACGCACATGCGTTCATTTTGGTACATGTTTATCCAATATGCTCATTGTTGTAACCCCAGCTGTGTTTCTCTTCTGAAAACTTTCAACATATCCCCAACATTTCTAGGTGAGCAATCAAATAAGAATCATTAATTTCGCGCTATTCATGGACCAAGCACAACTCCTGAAATCTATTGCCAAACTAAGGCAAATCGACGAAACGGCTTCACTTCTAAGCCAGGGGAACGTGCGTGTCCAATGGAAAGGCCTAGTAGGGTCCGCTAAGTCATTGACATCCATTTGTGTAGCGCAACAAGTTCCAGGAAATCATCTTTTTATTCTAGAAGATAAAGAGGAAGCAGCCTATTTTTTAAACGACTTAGAAGGACTTTTTCCCGACGATAAACGCGTCTTGTTTTTTCCGGCATCCTACAAAGTCCCTTATCAACTAGAAGAAACTGATAACGCAAATGTCGTCACACGTGCTGAAGTACTTGAACGAATTTCCGGGGGAGCAAATGCATGGATCGTTACATATCCCGAAGCCTTGTTTGAAAAGGTGCCCACTCAAAAAAACTTGGTGAAAAATACACTGAGGGTTGAACTTGGAAAAAATTACAGCATAGACTTTATCAATGAGTTATTATTGGAATATCAATTTGAACGCGTAGACTTTGTATATGAACCTGGACAATTTTCCATTCGTGGTGGTATCGTAGATGTTTTTTCTTACGCAAATGATTTCCCGTTTCGAATTGAGTTCTTCGGTGAAGAAGTAGAATCGATTCGAACCTTTGACGCTGCCACGCAATTGTCGATTAATACACATGCATTTTTTAATGTGATTCCAAATATTCAGGGACAATTAAGCATTGAATCTCAAGAAGACATTTTTACGTTTCTTGGTCAAGACTTAAGTTGCTGGATGAGTTCATACGAACGAACAGAAGGTATTTTGAGAAAAGAATACGATCGTTCGGTGGAGATTTATGGGAACCTAAACGAAACTGTTCGACATACCTTACCTAGTTCATTGTACTTATCCTCTGTTGAACTTCAAAAAAGCTTAGATCGTATTAAAATTGTGGAATGGGGTCCGGTCTTCCATTACAAAACCACAAAAAAATTCGAATTCGATTTCATTCCTCAACCGAATTTTAACAAGAATTTCGAATTGCTAAAAACGGATTTAACTGCCCGACAATCCAATCGGTTTGAGAACTTAATTTTCTCAAATCAACCAAGGCAAATTGAACGACTTTATCAGATTTTTGAGGATATCGGAGCAGAGGTAAGTTTTACGGCAATCAATTTTGCACTACACGAAGGATTTATATCCCCAGAATTGAAATTGGTTTGTTATACGGATCATCAAATTTTTGAACGGTATCATCGATTTAGGTTAAAAGAAGGATTCAGACAGGCGAAACAAGCGCTGACGTTAAAAGAGATTTACAACCTCCAAAAAGGAGATTATGTAACGCACATAGATCATGGTGTTGGACAATTTTCTGGATTAGAAACAATCGATGTAAACGGAAAACCACAGGAGGCGATTCGACTTATCTACAAAGACGGCGATGTACTTTACGTAGGAATTCACTCGTTACACCGAATTTCTAAATTTACAGGAAAGGATGGCTCTGTTCCGAAAATGAACAAGCTTGGAACACAAACATGGGCCACATTAAAGAATAAAACGAAAAAGAAAATCAAAGAACTCGCCTTTGATTTGATTAAGTTATACGCTACGAGAAGGAGTCAACCAGGCTTTGCGTTTGCACCAGATAGTTATATGCAAAATGAACTTGAGGCTTCCTTTATGTTCGAAGACACTCCGGATCAGTACAAGGCGACACAAGACATCAAACGCGACATGGAGGCTTCAACCCCAATGGACCGCCTAATTTGTGGAGATGTAGGTTTTGGTAAAACGGAAGTGGCTATTCGTGCAGCGTTTAAAGCAGTATCGGATTCTAAACAAGTTGCGATTCTAGTGCCAACCACTATTTTATCCATGCAGCATTACCGAAGTTTTAAAGAGCGACTTTCAGCATTCCCTTGCACAGTAGATTACATCAATCGCTTTAAATCCGCCAAGGATGTTACGGAGACCTTGAAGAAACTTGCCGAAGGTAAAATCGACATCCTCATTGGTACACATGCTGTAGTGGCAGACCGCGTGAAATTCAAAGATTTGGGACTCATGATCATCGATGAAGAACAGAAATTTGGCGTTTCGGTAAAAGATAAATTAAAAACAATCAGAGCGACGGTTGATACATTGACTTTGACAGCAACACCCATTCCGAGAACCTTGCAGTTTTCATTGATGGGGGCGCGAGATTTAAGCATTATCAATACCCCACCACCAAATCGACAGCCGGTACTCACCGAGATTGTTACGTTTCAGGAAGAAACTATTCGTGATGCGATTGCTTATGAGGTTTCTCGTGGCGGACAAGTATTTTTTGTTAATAATCGTTTGTCGAATATTCGAGAAATAGCCGGGATGATTACACGTTTGTGTCCTGGTGTTCGCGTTGGAATTGGTCACGGACAAATGGACGGAAAACAACTCGAAAAAATCATGATGGATTTTATCAATGGAAAATACGATGTACTTCTTGCGACTACGATCATTGAATCAGGCATTGACATTTCGAATGCCAATACCATCATCATCAATGATGCGAATAAATTTGGATTGAGTGATTTACACCAATTGCGCGGAAGGGTAGGAAGATCAAATAAAAAGGGATTCTGTTACCTCATTGCTCCTAAATTTAGCGTGTTAACAAGCGAAGCTAGAAAACGATTAGAGGCATTGGTGCAATTCTCCGATTTAGGATCTGGATTCAATATTGCGATGAAAGATTTAGATATCCGTGGCGCTGGAAACATGTTGGGCGGAGAACAAAGTGGATTTATTTCTGAAATCGGTTTCGAGATGTATCAAAAAATCCTCAATGAAGCCATGCAAGAATTGAAGGAAAGCGAATTCAAGGAACTCTTTGATGACCGACATACTGATCAATTCATTACTTCGTACGTTCAAGACTGTATTTTTGAAACGGATATGGAGGTGCGGATACCTGATGATTATGTCAACAATGTTGCCGAACGTTTAAGCCTTTATCAAGCGCTAGATAGTTTGAAAAATAAAGTGGAATTAGATCAGTTCTCTAAAGAACTCATCGATCGATTCGGACCTCTTCCGAAAGCAGTAAAAGAATTGTTGTTTTCCTTTGAACTGCGCTGGTTAGCGGAGGAATTAGGATTAGAGCGATTGGTCATCAAGTCCGAAAAATTAGTAGGCTATTTTATTGCCAATCCACAGTCTACCTTCTTTGAAACGGAAGCGTTTACTTATACGCTCAATGCCATTATGAAACATCAAAGTGGTTATCGACTAGTTCAACAAAATGATAAACTGCGCTTGGTGATAGAACCCATACGACACATCAAAGACGCCTTTGAGAAATTAAGCGCACTGAAACTTCCACAAGCTTAATTTCACATCCACCAAAACTATTAACCTACGTCAAGTAAAAGTTCATGAGAAAGAATGAACTTTGTCCCTAGTTAATTGTTTTACAAAAAATTTAAAATATGAAAAAAGTAGTTTTATCGTTATTTGCAGCATTTGCATTGTTTTCGTTTACCGCATTAGAAGTTGCTAACTGGTCTTTAGACGGAGCACATTCTCGCCTAGGATTCACCATTACGCACATGGGTATCACTAACATTAGTGGTCAGTTTTCAAACTTTGACGTGAAAATCAGCACGCCAAATGAAGACTTCGTTGGTGCATCAATTGAATTAACAGCTCAATCAAACTCTGTGACAACAGGATTAGAAATGCGCGATAATCACTTGAAAACGGCAGATTTCTTTGATGTTGAAAAATTCCCAACACTTACGTTCAAAAGTACGTCCGTGAAAAAAGCAAAAGGAAACAACTATACAATCGTTGGTGATTTCACGATGCACGGAGTAACGAAAGCGGTTTCGCTTGTTGGAACACATACCGGATCTGCAAAAAATAGAGCGGGAAATGATGTTGCTGGTTTACAAATTACTGGTGTTGTGAAACGTTCAGATTACGGAGTAGGAGAGGCTGGACCAGGTTTATCTGATGAAGTGAAATTAATCGCTGACCTAGAAGTTTCTAAAAACTAATTATAATTCCCTTCTTCAAATGAAAACATTCAGTTTCTTGTTGATTATCTTCCTGTCTGCGACTTCATATAGTCAAGGATGGAAAATATTGGAGTCGCACAACGTTGCTTTTTCTAACAAAGACGTAAGTGGAACGTTTGATGATATCAGTGGAACCATTGTTTTTGATGCAGCCAATTTAGCTACGGCTAAATTTAACTTCAAGTTAAAAGTAGAGTCCATCAATACCGGTAACGGATTGCAAAATAAACATGCAAGAGGTGACGAATGGTTTCACGCTGAAAAATATCCATATATCGAGTTTGAATCTACGAAAATCGAAAAAACAGAATCGGGATTCAAAGCGATCGGAAAATTGGAAATGCACGGTGTTAAAAAAGAGGTGACGATTCCCTTTACCTTTTCAAAAAAAGGAAACAAAGGAACGTTTATCGCCAAATTTAACGTGAGCCGAGCAGAATACAACGTTGGAAAAAAGGGAAATGATGTTGCGGACAATCTCAAAATAACAGCAACATTACCTGTCCAAAAAAAATAAAAAGTTATGACTAAAAAAATCATCTTTGCACTTAGTTCCGGATTACTGGCTGGACTAGTTTCCTACCTGTATGGTGACACGATCCAAACGCAATTAGTAGAAGATTATTCGAAGGAAGTTCCAACAGCGGCGATTTTTATTTCCTGTTTAGTAGGAACAGTTATAGCAACAATTGGACACTGGTTGTTTACTAAGTTCATTCCTAAATTCGGCGAACTTATTTTTGGTTTGTTATTTGCAGGATTTACAACGGCTAGTCTGATTGGAGTGCTTGGTTTCGTCTTCAAAGGTGAAACAACAGAAGCACATCAATACATCTTTTATTGTTATGCAATGCCTATGCATTTCTTTCCATTTTTGGCATGGTATTCGCTTAAATCATTGTTCGTAAAGAAGTAACCAAATTTAAGGTTTTTAAAAGGATGCTTCGGCATCCTTTTTTTTTGAAAAATATTATCGATTTTTCACAACGATTTCTTTATTCAGACGTTTAACCTTTGGTAACAATGATTAGAAACAGTCTTTTTATGGTTTTGGTCGCACTGGCGATGCGCACAACGACATGGAGTCAGTTGATTACGAATTCTACATTGTCGCCCCAAGGACTTGTCCAAAATGTACTTCTAGGAAGCGGAGTAACTGTTTCCAATGTCATGTACAATGGAAGTCCGGGTGCAATCGGACAGTTTACAGCGAATAATACGAACCTCGGAATAACCCAAGGTATTGTGATGACAACAGGCACCGTTCAAGCGTCTACTAGTGGTCCTCAAGGCCCAAACAACCAATCTAATGCAGGAATGGACAACAACGCTCCTGGTTCAAATTTATTGACAAATCAAGTGTTGGGTGGTACACAAACGTTTAATGCTGCAATACTAGAATTTGATTTCATACCATATGCTGATACGGTTCGATTCAAATACGTTTTCGGATCTGATGAATACCCAGAATTCGCTCCGCCAAATAGCTCTGGTTACAACGATGTATTTGGTTTCTTTATCTCTGGACCAGGTATCGTCGGTATGCAAAACATCGCACGTTTGCCAAATGGCGGTGGAATCGTTTCTATTAACAATGTAAACACCATAACAAATCAACAATTTTTTACGTTTAATGGTGATGGAAATTCACCTCCATATAACAGTAGCCCTCAGTACATTCAATATGATGGATTTACAAAGGTTCTAGAGGCAGTTTCGAAAGTTCAATGTGGACAAACCTATCACTTAATCATCGCTATTGCTGATGCTGGTGATGGACAATGGGACTCTGGAATGTTTTTGGAAGCGAATAGTTTATCGACTAAAACGCCAATTGAAATTGATTACACGCTTTCTCAACAAGTTTACTCAAATCCGGATTGGCTGGCTGAAGG
>JBEDCT010000213.1:0-3181 GCA_041176665.1 Bacteroidota bacterium
TAAACGAAAATAATTTCATGTTACTACAAAATTAAAAAGATCTTCAAGCTGAGAATGAAAATGCTTCCTTAACTTTGTCCCGTGAGTGTATTTGATAATTTAAGGGCTCAATTAGAGCAACTCGATTGGCCCAATGTGTACTTGTTTAAGTTTATTGTCCCGAGTGACAATGAGCACATGGCTTTGGTAAGCGCTTTGTTCGACGAAAATGCGGACATCGCCTATCATCAGTCTGGTAAAGGTAATTATGTGAGTGTGAGTGTGAAAGAAGTCATGCTTTCCGTAGATTCCATTATTGAAATCTACGAAAAAGCTGCTCAAATTAAAGGTGTAATTTCGTTATAATGGAAATGTTAATTGAATTTTTGGTAGCTACATTAGTCATTTTGATTGCAATCATCGCATATCGATTTTTGTTAAGGTATTTGTCTAAAGGCGGTGTGGATCAAGCGCTGTATTGTGAATTATATTCCCTTGATATCGAACCTGCGTCTGGAGAAGTAAGTTTTTACTTTGTTTGTCCAAAGACCATTCATGTAACTTTTCACATTTGGAAAGCGGATGAGGTTGTTTTGCAGTTGACAGATAAGGAATACGAACAAGGCGGACACTTACTCAAATTTCAAACATCCGAACTGCCAAATGGCACCTATTATTTTGGAATTGAAACGAGCAAACAAAAAACTCAAAAGAGATTTACCATCCAGAATTAGGATTCGCTTTTTGGTTTCTTTACTTTGATGCGTGTGCGGTGACGTGAAATTTTGTATTTCGATTTTTCAAAATCACTTTTGTAACCATCTGTTTTCGGAATTCGGTAGGTAAGTCCAACACTGTACTGCATGTAATCTGAACTTTTGAACAAATCCGTTAAGCCCAATTTCAGTGTCCCTTGAATTTGTAAACCAAGATTATTGCTCATCCAAAAGGTACTTCCAACGGTGAAATTAGCTGTTGGCGAAAGCGATTTAGCGGTATTGCGTTTGTCCGATGTTCTCAATGTCGCACCAACTCCGGCGCCAATATATGGATCTACAATTCCTCTTCCGAGTTGTTTGTAAAATGAATATTTCAGTGAGAAATCTGTAGAAATCATACTGCCACTAATTCCCAAAGAGTCGTTTACAAGCTTACTCGGATCGTACTTTTGAAATCCGATTGCTCCGTCGGCACTCCAACCATTGTAAATATACTTATCAACGAAAATACGCGTTGGATACGGTGCACTGTGAAAATCAGATGCGGAAAAAGGATTTAATTCATAGCCATCGTCGTCTGTCAACAACCATGAAGCACCAAATTGCCAAGCATAATTGTCTTGATTCGTTATTTTCTTTGTCGGTTGAGCGATGCTATTTCCGAAAAAACAAAGAAAGAGGAGGAAGGAGATGGTGCTAATTTTCATTTTTTGTTGTTGCTAAAACAAAAGTAGTTAAAATTTAAAGCGAAAAACTTTTGATGAAATCCTTCAATTGACAAGCAATTGTGCATTTCTCATTCAAGTAGAATGCCTAATTTTGAATGGGAAATGGGAAAGCTGAAAAAATACGATTTGGTACTAGAAGATGAAACAACATTGGAAGTATACGGTGTTTCATCCGCTTTTGCTGATTACCGCTTGGCTTGGGAGTTAAATCAATGTTTAGATGTCAACCTTACTAAGTCGAACGAGGTATACGAACTTCGTCCAAATAAGGCAAAAGAAATTGCTTCATTTCGGTATTTTTCCTTCTTTGACGAGGAGTATTTAACTCGTTATTATCTGATAAAAAATAAACAAGAACAGGGTGTTTTTCATCCCGAACGACCAATGATTGATTATTTTCTTGTGTTACGAGAGAATTTCACTTTCGAAAAAGAAGTGCTGATGCTGAAATTAAGAAAAATCAATGGAATCGTAGCGGTGTTTGGTTTCCCAGCTGAAGAATTTGATATGATTGCATATTTAACAAGTTAATATGAAAAAAACGAAAATAGTTGCCACGATGGGGCCTTCTTCTTTGAAAAGAGAAGTATTGAAAAATATGATGTTGGAAGGACTAAATGTCTGCCGTTTGAATTTCTCTCACGGTTCTTATGACGACCATGCAGGAGCTGTTGAGTTAATACGATCGTTGAATGAAGAACTTGGATTAAATGTGGCCATTCTTGCGGATTTACAAGGTCCAAAAATTCGTACCAACGAAATGGAAAACAATGGTGTTCCTCTAGAAAATGGTCAGGAAATCCTGCTTGTCGTGGAAAAAGTGCTTGGAAATGCAGAGCGTTTCTCCATCAACTACACCATGTTGCCTCGTGAGGTAAAACAAGGTGAGCGCATTCTCTTGGATGATGGTAAAATTGTTTTAGAAGTTATTGAAACAGATGGCCATTCCTCCATTCGCTGTGAAATTATTCAAGGTGGAATTCTTTGCTCTAAAAAGGGTGTGAATTTCCCTAACACGAAAATTTCCATGCCTTCTTTAACAGAAAAGGATATTGCTGATTTGGAATTTGCCTTAGACCTGAATGTAGATTGGATTGGTCTGTCCTTTGTTCGCACACAAGAGGATATCATCGATTTGAAGGCACGTATTGCGGCTAAAAATCACCATGCGAAAGTCATTGCGAAAATTGAAAAACCCGAAGCTTTGGAGAACATCGATCGAATCATTGAAGAAAGTGATGGACTGATGGTTGCCAGAGGTGATTTAGGAGTGGAAGTTCCTTATCAAACGGTTCCTTCTATTCAGAAAATGTTGATTTCTAAGTGTGTTTCTTTCGCCAAACCAGTGATTGTCGCGACACAAATGATGGAGTCTATGATGTCTAATTTGACTCCAAGTCGTGCGGAAGTAAATGACGTAGCAAATGCCGTTCTCGATGGCGCTGATGCGGTTATGTTGTCCGGTGAAACTTCCGTCGGAACTTATCCAGTACAGGTGGTTCAAACTATGGCAAACATCATCAAAGAGATGGAAAAACATAGCGCGATGTATAACAAAGAGGAATTACCGGTAAAAAACAGCGAACGTTTTATTTCCGATTCGATTTGTTTCAATGCCTGCCGTTTGTCCCAACGTGTAGAAGCGGATGCCATTATCACGATGTCGTTTTCTGGATACACTGCCTATAAAATTGCTTCCCAGCGTCCAAATAGTCAAATTTATGTCTTCACGAGCAACCGAAGTATTTTGACTCA
>JBEDCT010000214.1:0-3493 GCA_041176665.1 Bacteroidota bacterium
ATCCGGAGATATGGTTTTTTTCACCATCCAAACCTTACTGTTACCATCTGTAAATCCCTGTGTGAAATCTACGGTGTCCGTTCGGACGCTTCCCGTGCACGCACTGAGCAGCGAAACCAAGAGGAAATTAATAAAGTAACTTTTCGTCATGTAGGATTTTGTTCACTTCGATGGAAACGGAATCAATGAGTTCCGGCTTGACTTTTCCTTTACAATTGTAAGAGTAAAGTTCTTCACAACTGCTGAATTCGTATTTGCCATCCTTCCACTTGAACAAGCAATGATACGCTTCGTCGTATTCATCTAAGCGAAAACGAATCACTAAATCATCGTAAGTCGATGGTCCATTTTTACGACGTTCAATCACATTTCCTTTGATCGTATTTGTTAAGACTAATTGTCCTTTTTCGCGTTCAAAAATGAGAATGCGTCTAGACTTAAAGTTCTCCGGATCATTCGGATACGCAGCTCCATTGACCAGCAATAAAAACGCATTTCGCAAGGAAACCTGATCATTCAATTTGAAAAAACGGAAGAATTTCGGGGAACAAGATCCCAATTGTCCGTCTAGAATCGTGGTGTCACAAATTTTCAATTCCTTCAATAATTTCAATTCATTGCCATCCGTAAAGGCGTTTTGATTGAAATCCGTGGAAATGTATTCAATGCGCGAAGTTTCTTTTATCGGAGTTTCTATCTCCGTTGGATTATCTGATTTTTGGTTCATTGTCACCATGATCACCACCACAACGAGTGTCAAAAATACAATGAGCAGGCCTTTTTTCGTTTTCAATCGATTCATGCTTCTAAATTACGAATTAAAAATAGCGCTCGACGCAAGAAATGCTTTTTGAAAGGCATCCATGTCCAAGCCGGTATCGACATTGCGTTCGGACATCCACGCCAACAATTGCTCTGTTGCAAGATTCCCCGTGAGCTCATCTTTTGCCATTGGACAACCGCCAAATCCTTTCACAGCCGTGTCAAATCGACGACATCCAGCCTCATACGCTGCTTCAATCACCACAGCTGCTTTTTCGCGTACCGTATGAAAATGGGCACCAAATTCGACTTTCGGTAATTCCGCTTGGAGAATTGGGAAGAGCGTTCGAATATCTGAAGGATCCGCACAACCAATGGTATCGGAAAGCGCCAATATGTTTACACCGAAGTCCTTGAACAATCGTTCGGACCAACGCACCACCAAATCCGAATTCCATTCTTCTCCGTATGGATTCCCGAATCCCATGGACAGGTACACGACCAATTCTTTCTTCGACTGTTGCACGATGGATTGTAATTTCTCCACTTGATGCAAGGAATCTTCGATGGACGTATTCGTATTTCGTTGCTGGAATTGTTCAGAAATGGAGAATGGGTATCCTAGGTACTGAATTTCGTCGAAAGAAGCCGCATCGTTTGCTCCGCGCTCGTTGGCAACAATCGCCAATAAATTGGAGGAAGTATTCAGGTTCAATCCCTTCAACACTTCCGCTGTATCGCGCATTTGTGGAATGGCTTTCGGAGAAACGAAACTCCCAAAGTCGATGGTATCGAATCCACAGTCAAGCAGATGATTGATGTATGTGATTTTTGCTTCCGTTGGAACGAATGCATGCATGCCTTGCATGGCATCACGCGGACATTCAACGATTTTCAATTCAGACATGTTGTGATTTTTTAATCAAGGCTTGATTGATTTCTTTGATGAGTCCTGGTCCTTCGTAAATGAAGCCAGAATACAATTGAACCAAGGTGGCACCGGCATCCAATTTATCTAAGGCATCTTTTGCTGAGTGAATTCCGCCAACAGCCATCATTGGTATGCTTCCATTTGATTTTGTATGAATGTAACGAATCACTTCAGTCGAACGTTGCGTCAATGGTTTCCCTGAAATTCCACCCGCGCCCAAGGCTTCTACTTCTGCACTTGGCGTGATTAATCCTTCTCGGCTAATCGTCGTATTGGTTGCAATGAGTCCAGCAATTTTTGTCTCCTGAACGATTTCGATGATTTCATCCAACTGTTCATTCGTTAAATCTGGTGCAATTTTCAATAAAATAGGTTTGGGATTCAGTTTCGCTTCGTTTTTCTGTTGCAAGGTCGATAACAATTCCATCAGAGGACCTTTATCTTGCAAAGCACGTAGGTTTGGTGTATTTGGCGAAGACACGTTGACAGCGAAATAATCTACCTCTTCAAATAAAGCTTCAAAACAAATCACGTAATCGTTAATGGCTTCTTCGTTTGGTGTCCATTTGTTCTTTCCGATGTTTCCACCGATGATTAACTTCCTGTTTTTTCTCGCTTTCAGGTGTTTTAACGCTTCTTGAACACCATCGTTATTGAATCCCATGCGGTTCAAAATCGCTTCGTCTTTTTTCAAACGAAACAAACGTGGTAAGTCGTTTCCTGGCTGGGCAAGGGGCGTAACTGTTCCGATTTCGATAAAACCAAAACCACAACTTTCCATTTCATCAAAGAATTTGGCGTTTTTATCGAAACCAGCTGCTAGTCCTACTGGATTTGGGAATTTCAAACCAATGAATTCGCGTTCTAAAACGGGATGTTCCACATGGTAGATGGAACGGAAAATCCACCTACTCGGCGGAAATTTCACCATTAACTTTAAGAGTCCAACAACAAAATAATGGACTTTTTCCGCATCAAAACGGAATAAAATAGAACGAAACAATTGGTACATTTACAAATGTAAAAACTAATTTCTACATCACAGGGAAAGTACCATAGTTTAGAAGCAAATCAATGCAGTAAAAACACCTCCAAGGACATAAATCCAGGGATTCATGATCCATTTTTGATATTTTACTCCACCATAAATAGATTCAAAATCCATTCGTTGTCGAATTTGTTCGGAGCTAGGCTCTTCCCTGTCCAGTAGAAATTTTATCATGTTCATTCTTTTTTATTAAACAATTCTTTCAGTTTCAATAATGCACGAAAGGTTTTCACCTTCGCGTTGTTTTCAGAAAGTCCAACAATTTCGCCAATCTCACGGAAAGAACGTTTTTCAAAAAAACGCATTTCGATTAATTGCAATTGAGCTTCCTTCAGTTTTCCTAAAGCCAAAACTAATTTTGCACGGTTTTCTTCGCTGCTATCATCTGTGAAATCATCCATTACTTGTTTCAAAGTAACCGAATCAATGCTCACGGTACGTTGCGCTTTTTTATCGCGGAAAGATTGATACAATTCGCTTTTCGCGATGCGAAATAACCAAGAAGAAAACGGGACTCCCCTATTTTCATATTTTTGGATACTTCCCATTGCTTTAATGAACACACACGAAGTGATGTCATAAGCGCTTTCGGTTTCATCCACGCGTTTGAACACATAACGAAAAATTGCTTCGTGGTAGCGTTCGTACAAAGGAGCAAAATAACGCGGGTGTTCTTTCGCACGTTCAACGAGTTTCATTTCCTCATCCAGACGAAATGCACTCTGATGGTAAGTCATGTTGACAGCCATAGG
>JBEDCT010000215.1:0-10359 GCA_041176665.1 Bacteroidota bacterium
ATTCCAGCAGATAAAGTCGTGATGGATTTATTCTGCGGAACGGGAACAATTGGACAATTACTCGCAAAACGAAATCCAAACGTTAAAATAGTTGGAGTAGATATCATTGAAAAAGCCATCGAAGACGCGAAAGAAAATGCGAAGAAAAATGGCATTCATAGCATTGACTTCTATGCTGCGGATGTAGGGAAATTCCTGAAAGAATATCCAAATTACCAAGGAAATATCTCCTGTATTGTCTTGGATCCCCCTAGAGCTGGAATTGCACCAAAGACACTTCAAAAGGTAATCGATTTAGGTGCTCAGCACATCGTATATATTTCGTGTAATCCTTCCACCCAAGCAAGAGATGCAAATACCTTAAATGAAGCAGGATATGTTCTCGAGAAATATGCGCTTGCAGACCAATTCCCACATACAGGTCACATCGAATCTATTGCTAAATTCGTTCGAAAATGAACATTGAAATACTAGCTATCGGCGATGAACTGTTGATTGGTCAAACCATTAATACAAATGCTTCGTGGCTGGGACAAGAACTTTCTAAAATTGGCGCGAGAATCACTCGTTCACTTGTCATTGCTGATGACAAGAATCGCATATTAGAAGCCCTGGACCAATGTTATCCGGAGACAAATTGTGTCATTATCACTGGTGGACTAGGTCCAACGAAAGATGACATCACCAAGCATACCTTGTGTGAATATTTTGAGACTAAATTGGAAATACATCAACCGACATTAGCAAAAATCGAAGCCTATTTTGCATCACGAAATCGTCCAATGTTGGAATCGAATATTCAACAAGCAGCTTTACCTGTCGATTGTGAAATACTGGCAAACAATTACGGAACTGCTGCAGGAATGCTATTCGAAAAAAACGGACGTTACTGTGTTTCTTTACCGGGAGTTCCCTACGAGATGAAAGGCATTGTCACAGAGCAATTGATTCCCCGACTGACGCAACGCTTCCAATTAAAAGCAATGTACCATTACACCGCATTAACGCAAGGAATTGGTGAGTCATTTCTGGCGGAACAAATCAGCGATTGGGAAGACCGCATTCGAGAAAGAGGATTTGGGTTAGCCTATCTTCCTTCTCCTGGACTTGTTAAATTACGCATCACCTCTTACGAAGGAAAAGAGGATCAAGCGGACATCATGGAATTTTTCCAAGAATTAGCTACTCGTTTACCGGAAGCTGTTTTTGGTTATGAATCTGATTCCCTACCGGAAGTCTGTGGACGTTTATTAACTGAAAATCAATTTTCTATTGGTACAGTGGAGAGTTGCACCAGTGGACTTTTGGCACAGCAAATCACAAGTGTTTCAGGTGCATCTGATTACTTTATGGGCTCACTACTCACCTATTCCAATGATTTGAAACATCGTCTTTGTGACGTTTCCGTGAACTCTATTCTTTCTGAAGGTGCGGTGAGTGAACAAGTTGCGTTGGAAATGGCGGAAAACGGAGCGAAAAAATTAGGCGTTGATGTATGCATTTCCACGACTGGTATTGCTGGTCCGACAGGTGGAAGTATCGACAAACCCGTTGGACTTGTTTGGATTGGCTTGTCGATTTCAGGAAAAACCGTTGCGAAGAAATTTCAATTCGGCGATAACCGCGAACGCAATATTCAAATGACCGTTTTAAGTGCCTTAAACTGGTTGCGATTCGAGTTAGCCAAAGGATAAATCATTTTCCCTCTAATCGATACGTATATTGAATCATGATGGTTCTTGGCGCTTCAATTTTCAACGGACGCAAAGAATAGGTTCGATTGAAAATATTGCTTCCAATTACTGCTAATTTGTGCTGTTCTGAGAAATGGAAGGACAAACGTGCATCGAAGATCCAATTGCCAAATCGGTGCGATTGAAAATAGTCCATGTAAGTTAAATCTTGCAACAATTCATTGTCTACCGTGATTTGCTCAAAATCCTTAATAATGGCATCCATGTTCACGATTTTCGAGAAATACTTCGCACTAACACCAATGGCATATTTTTTATTCCACGTATGTTCCGCATCGAGTTTGATGTTGTGCAAAAATCGGTATTTCAGAATGCCCTTACTTGGGTCCAAAGATGTTGACTGGTAACTAAATACACGATTCAAAGAGTCGGTAGCATATACGTAATTCGGACTAAGCGTAATTGGAACGATGTAATTATATCCCAAAAGAAAAGTCAACTCATTCGTTTTTGACGTTTGAGCTTTTCCGGCATAGGAAACATCGATACCCGTCACACGTGAATTTCCGGTATTTAAAAACATAAATCCAGCGCTTGACCCCAAGGACTGAACCGAAGTCAATTCGTGCCAAATACCGAACATGTATTCGATCGTGTTTTGGTATTCCTGCCAGAATCCAGCAAAATCTAAGTAACCCAAAACATTGCCAATCTTGATTCCTTGTTTAATACCAATTTCGGCATTCCAACTGCTTTCCGGCTTTAAATTTGGATTGGGAAATACACCAAAATTACCAACACCCGTTTTAATGAATCGCTCCGTGATGGTTGGGAAACGGAATCCTTGTCCATAGGACGCTCGCAGAAACGTCGCTTTGTGAATGCGGTATGTTGAACCAGCACGGAAGATTGGTTTCGTTGCGGTAATCGTATCATTCAACTGAAAATATTCAAAACGTCCACCTGCGGATACATTCAATCGATCGCTCCATTTACTTTCTACTTGCGAGTAAATCGAAACATTCATCATCTGATTATACGGAGATCCTGAGCCGACGTAAATATTAGCTTCTGAATTGGTTAATGTACCTGTCATTCCAGCAATCATCTCAATCTGCTTCCAATCGGTCAATTTCTTCTGGAACATGTAATCACCATAATAGGTCGTGGCTTTATTGGATTGATTCGCGGACATTTCATTGTCGACTTTCAATAAACGCGACCGCAAGTAGTGTTTTCCTTTATTTTCGCTGAGGTAATGAACGAATGGATCGACATTAAAAATAAATTGGTCCTGCAAAAAGATTGCCCCTGGATAGGCGCGATATAGTCCAGAAGAATCGTTCAACCAAGCCAAGGGCATAGCTGTGTGCATCTTCATGAAATTTCCATTCACACCGTAAGAAAGTCCTTTTATTTTCGACGAGCGGTAACGTAAATTGAAGTTCAATCGTGCGCGTTTGGAAACCAAGTCCTTCTCAGAAAAATTGGTGATGGTATCAGGGAAAATAGTAGCAACAAGTGAATCCGTTTTTGGCGGACCGATATATCCATGGTCTTGATTTAGGTTTCCACCCACCACCAAGTCCAAATTTCCAATGCGACGTGTATGTAAAAAAGTTAATCCATGAATTCCTGGGTAATGTTCATTCCATTTCATCGAAGAATTGGAGGGATTTGAATATGCTCCGGAGTACACTTGAACTTTTGTTAGTGGTTTTGCTTTCGGATACGCTGTTCGAATGTGAATGGACCCTGACAGTGCAGAACTACCGGAAAGAACGGAAGATGCGCCCTTGGTGACCTCCACTTGACTAATATTTTCAACTGGAATAAATCCCCATTCGGGTCGACCTGCATCACCAGAAAGCATAGGCATATCGTCGACAATCACTGCGACTTTAGATCCCACGCCAAATGTAAATCCACTTCCTCCTCTAATTTGTGGTTCACCGTCCAAAATATTCAACCCCGGAGTTTGATCGAGGGCAGTTTCAATGCTCCGTGTATTTTTGTTTTCAATGAGTTCTGGTTTTAATACCAACATCGTGACCGTTTGCTCTTCAATTGGTTTATCAAATTTACCGACCAATACCTTGACTTGTTCCACTAGTTGAACAGGGGCATTTAAATAAAAATCGTGATGAATATCTGTTTGTAAGTTTTCAATGAAAAAAGTATCAACTTGTCCTCCATCGATTTTACATCGAAGTGTTAATTCTCCGGAATGAATAAATAACTCATAGGAACCATCGGACTTTGAAAACACTCCTATACTTTCTCCAATAACACTTATTCTTGCACTACGAATAAGCTGTTTATCCTCATCATACACAAAACCGCTTATTTTATGGCTCTGTGAATGAACTTGATAAGAAAAAAGGAAACAACAAACAAACAAAAAGACCTTCATTCGCTCTACCTACGGAATGAACAATTTCTGACTTTTCCCTTGGAAATTCAAGATGTATTGTCCGGATGGTAGAGACTTACCGCTCAACTGTGCCATACTGCCTTTTTTCACCAGTTGACCAGAAATACTATAAATGGAAAGATCTGTATCCATGGACAGGTCTTTGGACATCAATCCATAAACCGATGAATAATACAATTGTACCGTTGAAGAAATTTCACCAATGGAACTTGCATTGTAAATCAATTCGATGTCGTCCAACAACACCTCATCATTTGCAGCACCTCCGCCTGGATTTTTGTTCGTAGCAAAAGTCAGTAGAATGTATTTAGAAATTGGCATTAAACCAATTTGAACCTCAGGATTAAACGGCGCAGAAAATCGCACCCAATTACCAGCAGTTGGTGAATAATTTAATTCAGCACGTGCGACGACAAATGGTTGTGATGCAGCGTCAACTGGATCGTGAACATTGCTGCTATCATGAATGATTGCGTGCATGCGTGCTTGTTGTCCTGCACCAGCGGTGTATTTTGCCCAAAAAACAATGGAATCAGGAACGGTTGAAATGGGTTCAGAAAAAAGAGTGTCTGACGTTTTAGAATAATTAAAGTTTAATGGACTTGACGCTGTTGTGCTCCCCATGTTGACTTGACCTAAAGTCATCGTTCCATTGGCAACAATTCCAAGTGTACTCTTGGACCAAATTCTTGCGCAGTACATGCCTGTTGCATTTGCACGAATTGACGTTGATTGTTCTATTTGTTGTGAACCAAAAGACACCAGTCCGCCTGTCCCTGATTTAAATCCATTCCAATTTGTCGGCTCCTCAGTTAATGCACCCAGATTATCCCAAGATTCCATGCTGCTATTTGCAATTTGCTGTGCGGAAAAATAATACGCAATAAAAAGGAAGTATAATGTAATGATTTGCTTCATAGTTTCGTTTTAGGTTTAAACAAATATAATCAAAATCAGATTGAAAAATCGTCCGGTAAAACCGAGCATAATTGTTTAACTTTGTCCCATGTCAAACGATCGTTCTTCTTCCAGTACACAACTCCCGATCATGGAGCATTTCTTCACGATTCAAGGAGAAGGTTATCATACAGGACGTGCTGCCTATTTCATTCGAACAGCTGGATGCGATGTAGGTTGCGTATGGTGTGATGTAAAAGAGAGCTGGACAAGTACAGCAGATCAATTGATGACGATAGATGCCATCCTTGAAGAAGTAATGACAGTAAATGCGAAATTCGTGGTCATTACGGGTGGTGAGCCTACCATGCATTCGTTACAAGAATTGGTGAATCGTTTACACGAAAACAAAATAGAAGTCGCCATTGAAACAGCTGGAGTACATACCTTGGATGCACCAATCGATTGGTATTGTTTTTCCCCGAAGAAATTCATGAAACCTATCGAGGAAGCATACGAAAAAGCGAAGGAGCTAAAGGTGGTGATCAATCATGTATCTGATTTTTTGTGGGCAGAAGAACACGCGGAGAAAGTTTCTGCTAGTTGTCATTTATTCTTGCAACCAGAATGGGAAAAACAGGATAAATTACTTCCCTTGATTATCGACTATGTGAAAGGTAACCAAAAATGGAAGATTTCGTTACAGACCCATAAATACATGAACATTCCTTAAATGAGAAACGCGCTACTTCTACCCATTTTTATCCTATTTTTTTACGGTTGTTCATCAGCGCAATTTCCTTATTCAAGTTCTAATAAAAAAGCCATTCATTATTTTGAATTGGCCGAAAAAGCTCCAAAGGAGGGAATGAATCCCATGACGGGAGAATATGACTTTAAAAGTGGCATCGAATTACTTGGTAAGGCATTAGAAAAGGATTCTAATTTTTGGGAAGCACATTTATTGAGTGCGGAATTCAATGAAATTCAACGTAATTACAAGCAAGCTATTTTTCACTATTCTCGCGCCTTGGAAATTGATCCAAACCACAGTATCAGCGGTTCCACTGTCTATCATTTAGCAACATGTCAAATGGCCACCGCTGATTACAATGGTGCAATCCAAAGCTGTTCACGCTACCTAAAAAATCCAAACGCCAAGGAAGAAAATTTGGGAACCGTTCGACGCATGCAAGATTGTGCAAACTTCGCCATTCAGGCCATGAAAAATCCAAAACCCTTTGAACCAAAGAACATTGGTCCGTCTGTAAACACGAATTTCTCTGAATACTATCCAGCCATTACCGTTGACGGTAACACCATTTTTTTCACGCGAAGACTTGTTGAATTTCAAGGAGAAAACAAAAGAGAACAAGAAGATTTTTACATTACACATCAAATTGACAAAGTTTGGAGTAGATCTTATCCCATGCCTCGAAACGTGAACACTCCTTTCAATGAAGGAGCTCCAAGTATATCACCTGATGGAAAAAAGTTGATTTTCGTTGCCTGTACCGATGAAAGCGGCGTTGATTATGGCGCAAACCGTCAAGGGAAAGGAAGTTGTGATTTATTTATTACCGAGCAAATTGGCAAGCAATGGAGTAATCCAGTAAACCTTCCGGGAAAAGTAAATTCCACTCATTGGGAAACACAACCTTCGCTTTCCGCGGATGGAAAAACGCTTTACTTTGTGCGAGGATTACGCAGCCGAGAAGGCAAAAGAGATTCTGACATTTATGTATCTCGTTTATCTGCGGATGGAACTTGGAGTGTGGCGGAACCATTGCCCCCCCACATCAACTCAAATCAAAATGAAGAATCAGTGCTCATCCATCCTGATGGAAAAACACTGTATTTCGCTTCACGCGGACACATCGGCATGGGTGGATCAGACTTATACGTTTCCCGAATGGATGCCAAAGGAAATTGGGGACTTCCACAAAACTTGGGATATCCCATCAACACACTTTCGGATGAAAACTCCCTCATGGTTTCACCAGAAGGTGATATTGCCTATTTCGCGTCTGATCGTCCTGGTGGATATGGACTAATGGACATCTATTTTTTCGAATTACCGAAAGAGGATCAACCGATCAAAACACTTTACTTCGATGGATTCGTCTTCGATGCCAAAACGAAAAAGTCACTTGGAGCGAGTTTCCAGCTAACAAATCTATCGACCGGACAAGTAGTAATTCAGTCGAAAGCGGATGCGTCAGACGGTACGTTTATGGTTCCTTTGCCCATAAATACAGATTATGCCATTGAAGTGACTTATCCAGGTTACCTACCCTATTCCTTAAATTTCAATATGACCTTGAAGGAAAATGAACAAAGTTACCATGTTCAAATTCCATTGAATCCGGAGAACTCTTCCACTGAAAATATCCTTTCAAATGTGTTTTTTGACTTAAATCAAGCAAAATTGCGACCGGAGTCGATTGTGGAATTAAGTTCCTTCGCTAATTACTTGAAGGCACATCCAAACTTAAAAATCGAGATTGGTGGACATACCGATTCCCGCGGTAATGCGCAAGATAACTTACTCTTATCCACCAATCGTGCCAAGGCGGTAAAAGATTTCCTCACGAGTAAAGGAATTCCAGAAACACAGTTGAGTTACAAAGGATACGGATCAACTTCACCAATCATGACAGATGCATCCATTAATGCCATTAGTGATGTGAACGAAAAAGAAAAAGCTCATCAAAAAAATCGTCGAACGACTTACACCTTGAAACCATGAAGTACTTTTTAAAACTCATTCGAGCAAAGAACCTCCTCATCATTTTGATGACAATGATTGGTGTTGCATTTTACTTGATCAAAACCAATAGTTTTCAAAAGGTCGACTTTCATTATTTGGATTATTTCCTCCTCATCTTTTCTACGATGATTATTGCGGCCGCCGGAAATGTCATCAACGATTACTTTGACGTGAAAGCTGATCGAATCAATAAACCAGAAAAAGTCATTATTTCGAAATTCATGAAACCGAGATGGGCGATTTTGTGGCATTGGACTTTTAATTTGGTCGCATTTTTAATTGCTATATACTTATCTATCAAATACGAAACACTCATTTTTGTGTTCGTTCATTTACTTTCCATCAATTTACTTTGGTTCTACAGTGTTCAATTGAAGCGGAAACTCATCATTAGTAACATCATCATTGCTTTTTTAACCGCACTGGTCCCACTTCTTTCGGTTTGGTTCTTCAAAGTGTTAAATGAAAGTTCTATTCCATTCTCACCATACCGAGAGGAAACTTGGTCTACATACCTCAATTATTCGTTCGTGTATTTCTTGGCAATCTGCGCATTTATTCAAAATTTTGCTCGTGAAATCAACAAAGACATCCACGATATTCAAGGAGATTTAGTTGCCCATGTAAAATCTTTACCAATGAAAATCGGAAAGGAAAAGGCAGCTTATTTGACGATTATATTGATTCAAATACCGTTGATCCTATTTGTATTCGGTTATTACCTATTTGATTGGTTTCAGGTGAACAAAGTAACCATGATTCTGCTTGTACTTTCTGGTGCTGTAAACTTCACCAGTGCGTTATTGTACCTCATCAAAAAGGAATCCACACTAACATGGATAAATCATCTGATGAAATGGTCAATGTTTTTCGGTTTAATCTGTTTATTCTCCAATAGTTTATGAATATTGTTTTAGGTTCTGCTTCTCCAAGACGCAGTGAATTGTTGCGTCAAATGGGATTTGAATTCCGAATTGCAATAGCAGATTGTTTAGAAAATTTTAACGACGCAGATTCTCCAGAAAACATCGTGATTTCCATCGCTCAGCAAAAAGCAGAAGCGCTTCAAATGGACATTCAGCCAAACGAATTACTCATTTGCGCCGACACGATCGTATACTTGGAAGATGAAGTCATTGGGAAACCTGTGGACGAACAAGACGCCATTCGTTTGCTTCATCAACTTTCCGGGAAGAAACACGATGTGTATACAGGTGTAGTTCTTAGCTACAAAGGAATTTCACGTTCATTTTCAGTCCAAACCGCGGTTCATTTTCGCACGTTGACATCCAATGAAATAGCTCATTATGTGACCAACTATCAACCACTCGACAAAGCAGGTTCTTATGGAATTCAAGATTGGATTGGCTTCATTGGAGTAGAGAAAATTGAAGGCTCGTACACAAACGTGATGGGACTTCCAACTCAAGAACTTTACCTCGCTTTACAAGAATTTAAGGCATAAAAAAAGCCATCTTTCGATGGCTTTTCACTTATCTTGAAGGAGTATTACATTTTTACTCTAAACTCTACTCGACGGCATTTTGCGTCTTTCACGTCTTGTTCATCGTCCTCAACGATTTCTGAACTTAGTGAAGATGTTCCTTTGTACGTTTTAATGATTCTTTCTTCCGAAATTCCTTGAGCAACGAAGTATTTCACAGCAACAGCAACACGTTTTCTATCTAAGTCACTGTAGTCTTCGTTTTCTTTACTCGCTTTTACCTCTAACTCATCATTATTTCCTGAAATCTCGATTTTCATTGCTGGATTCGCATTCATTTGCTCGATCACGAAATTCATGTTTTCTTTCGCATTTTCAGTTAAAGACGCTTTACCCTGACGGAAGTAAATCGAATGTGCTTCAATTTTCTTATCAACGGTCATTTTATCGGTAATCTCTGGCGCTTTGTCGTAAATCAACGTAGAGAACCCATCTTCGATTTTCGGTGGACGTGCGTTGTAGCAAGCACATTCAGAAACATTATCCACTAAACGGATAATGACGTTATCAATGTAATAATATGCATGTGCAATTGGATCTGCTTCGCTTTCCTTTGGTTTTTTTACCGCTTCAAATCTTGTTGTTTCATTGCGGTCAAAATTTCCGATGGTGATGTACTTCTCATCTCCTTTTGCTGTATACGTATTGCATACTTTCTCCCATCCAAAGAATCCATTATGAACTTTGTTCATTTGTCCTTTCAGTACGTGATCGGTTGCTACATAAATCGCACCCGGCTCCCCTGAACCTGGATTTTCCTTAGAAAAGTAAGCCGCTAAATTATTACAAGAAAATTTCGAGGACTCACCTAAAGACAAGCTGTATTCCACACAGTATGTCAATCCTTTTTTCAAGGTAACTGGAGAATCATTTTTCAACAACTGAATGGTAACATATGAACGCTCACCAGCAGTTTTACCAGGCTTGTAAGCAACGATTCCAGCGTAAACTTCACCGCCATTTTCAGTCGTTGGGTCTTCCTTACCATACACGTTGGTAGGAATAGCCACATCACCCGTTCCCGTTTTATGGAAAATATCCGCTTTTAATTCTGTTGGAG
>JBEDCT010000216.1:0-2602 GCA_041176665.1 Bacteroidota bacterium
GACAAATACATATCGTAGATGTCCTTCAGAAACGAGAAACCCATCATTTCACACAGCATCAAGCAGGAATTTTTGCCATGTTTGAGACGAATGACCAGCGTTTATTGTGTGTTGGTGATGCCGATGGATACTTAAGTGTTTGGGAAACTTCCTCGATGAAATTACTCATCATTCTCCCACTTTCCTGTGGGAAAATTCGCTCTATTCGTCAGTTAAATGCAACGAGCATCGTGATCGCTGGCGGTTCCGGTGAAGTTCTGGTGCTAGAAACAGAATACTTTAATGAAATCCATCGTTTTTATGCTCATGAAGCTGGGACAAATGCGTTGTGTATAGACAAAACGAGAAACGAACTAATCACTGGAGGAAAAGATGGTTACTTGCGTTGGTGGGATATGAAGTCGTTTGTCCTGAAAAAGGCGCTTCCAGCGCATAAAGGAACGATCTATGGACTTGAATGCATCGATGACGATCATTTTGCTTCGGTAAGTCGTGATAAATCCGTGAAAATATGGAAGGCAAGTGATCGCAAGGTCATCCATAAGTTAAGTGATAAAAGTTCAGGTCATCGTCGGTCCATAAATGCGCTCTGCAGCAACAAAAATGGACAATTCGCTTATGCTGGAGATGATAAATTGATTCACTTATTTGAATTAGTCAAACAAGATTAGCACTTTGTGCGTAATTTTAACAAAATACTCTTCGTGAAAAAGTACGTACTTCTTCTTCTATTAGTCATTGGCTCTGAATTAAACGCTCAGTTTCAATTCAATTTCAACGATTCGATTCTCGTTTTCAAAAACGGTAGTTACATGAGTTTAGCTTGGAGTGGTGGACAAAATAACGCACAGTTTTCGGAGATTGATTACGATTTTGATGGGGATATGGACTTATTTGTCTTTGATAGAAGTCACGATCAAATTCGCTTATACCGACATGAAGAAGCGAACGTACAACATTATTACGTTGCCGATCCTGCGGGATTTTTGCGTTTCCCACCAGGTTTACGCTACCGAGCTTATTGCGCCGATTACGATCAAGATGGTAAAAATGACTTGTTCTGTTACACGATTGGTGGATTAAGGGTCTATAAGAACGTTGGCAATGCCGCGGTTGGACTTCAATGGGAACAATACAGTAATTACATTACCTCCAATTACAATGGACCCGAATTGAATTTATACATCAGTTCTGCAGATATTCCAGCAATTGTCGATGTGGAAGGTGATGGTGATTTAGATATCTTAACCTACCACATCGGAGGGGAATTTTTGCAATACCATCAGAATCAAAGCCAAGAACTTTATGGTCACTCCGATTCACTTATTTTTGAGCTGAAAAATTCGTGTTGGGGTGGTTACCGAGAAGATGTGACCACAAATGGTGTGTTTTTGTTTGACACTTCTGGTCCTTGCAATGGCTCCAATGTTCCAAATCCGGAGTTACCGCTAGGAAGTACACCAAAAGCGCACGCTGGCTCAACGGTTCTTGCACTTGATTACGATAATTCAGGTGTGCTGGATTTGATTTTAGGCGATGTTTCTTATACGAACATGATGTTGCTCATCAACGGCGGGACCGTTCCAAATTCGAATTCAGACATGGTTTCCATGAGTACGAATTTCCCAAGTAATTCCACGCCTGTAAACATGCAGCTTTTTCCTGCTGGATTTTATGTGGATGTAACTTTTGACGGTAAAAAAGACCTGATTGTGACGCCAAATGCGAACAATGTATCCGAAAATGAATCCAGTGTCTTGTTCTACAAAAATACGGGTGCCAACAGTCAACCAAATTTTGTGTACCAAACCAAAGCGTTCTTGCAAAATGAAATGATTGAACACGGAACGGCTGCTAGTCCGCATATCGTTGACCTGAATAACGATGGACTACTGGATCTCATCGTTTCCAATTTTTATGCCTACAAAGCGACAAATTTGAAGGAGAGTAGGTTGGCTTACTATCAAAATACCGGAACCATCGGAAATCCGAAGTTCACCTTTGTCGATGTGAATTTCTTAAACTTGGCACAGTCGAACCTTGGACTTCGCCTCTTTCCAAGCTTCGGAGATTTAAATGGTGACGGAAAGACGGATATGATGATTGGATTGGAAAATGGCAGCCTTGCTTATTACCAAAACACAAGTACTGGATCAAATCCAACGTTTGCTTCGCCAATTTTAAATTATGCCGACCAATTGGGAACGGCTATCAGTACCGGACAATATGCATCACCTCAACTCTTCGATCTGAACAATGATGGTAAACTCGATCTCATACTTGGAAAGAAAACGGGGGAACTGATGTATTTTGAAAATACGGGTTCCTTGTCAAATCCTTCGTTTACCCTAATCAACAGTGAATTGGGACTGGTGGATACAGATTCCCTAACGCCAGATGGTTATTCCGTACCGCATTTCTTTCGTTTTCAAGATACAACCTACTTATTGCTTGGCGCCCACGATGGAGCCATTCATTTCTATGATTCCATCGATGGGTCATTCGGTTCTGGACTTTCTTTTCACGAACGAAGTTCAGATTTTCTCGGTTTGAAGGCGGCAATTGGAGCGTATAGCTCTTGTTTTATTGCGGATATTGATCA
>JBEDCT010000217.1:0-6520 GCA_041176665.1 Bacteroidota bacterium
GCGGTAACGTATCAAGTTGGACGTACCGGAGCAATAACTCCAGTAGCTCATTTAAAACCTGTTCAGTTGGGAGGTACGACCGTGAAAAGAGCATCCTTGCATAATGCCGACCAAATCGAAAAATTGGATCTTCATATCGGTGATTTGGTACAGGTAGAAAAAGGTGGTGAAATCATCCCGAAAATAGTGGGAGTCAATTTAAGTGAACGGACATCGGTGGAAAAAATACAATTCATCGACTATTGTCCAGAATGTCAAACAGAACTCATTCGCAAGGATGGTGAAGCTCAACATTATTGTCCGAATGAAAGTGAATGTCCACCGCAAGTGAAGGGAAAAATATCTCATTTCATTAGTCGAAAGGCTATGAACATTGATGGACTCGGTGATGAGACAATTGAACTGTTGTTTGAAAAAGGTTTAATAAAGGATATCAGTGGACTTTATCACTTGACTTTCGATCAATTGCTCGAATTGGATCGCATGGGAGAGAAATCCGCAAATAATTTATTGAAGGGAGTGGAAGCATCCAAGGAAATCCCCTTCGAACGTGTTCTTTTCGGACTCGGAATTCGTTTTGTTGGAGAAACGGTTGCTAAAAAATTAGCGCATGCATTTGGAAATATGGATGCTTTGAAACGTGCGAATTTTGATGAATTAATCGATGTCGAAGAAATTGGTGAAAAAATTGCCATTTCAGTACTTCACTATTTCCAAGATTCAGCTAATTTAGCCTTAATTGAACGCTTAGTAGAAGTTGGTCTTTCTTTTGAAATAGTGAAAAAAGAACAAGCGTCAGCTGTCCTGAGTGGAAAAGTATTAGTGGTTTCAGGTACCTTTGAAACATTTTCAAGGGATGAAATAAAAGAATTAATCGAACGTAACGCTGGTAAAGTGGGATCCTCTGTTTCAAGTAAAACAGACTTCCTTATTGCCGGAGCAAATATGGGTCCTGCAAAGCTAAAATCCGCCACTAATTTAGGTGTTGTGATTATCAGTGAAGATGAATTTATAAAAATGATCAGTTAGTGAACGATAAAAATATTTGGGAATCAGCAAAGTCTTTGCTTGTCGCTTTCAATTATGAAAACGAGGAGCAACTAAAAGAATATAGAGTTGCTCTGGATAGCATGCTCAATTCGAGTAACGTAGATCGTCTAATTATTGTGGTGAATGTCCCAAAGGAGGTGGATAAAAATACCTTGCCACCGCACTTTTTAATTTATTACAATTCTCCTTTGGATTTCAATTTTTGGAATAAATTGAAAGATGTGCAACTGGAAACAGAATTACAGCGCGCATACGACATCATGATTTGGTTTGGAAATACCGAAGCGAAAATATTTCCATATGTAAAAGATGCTGTAGTTAGTCGCAAAATCATTGTGAATGAACAAGATGCATCTTTTGACTTGCAGTTAAATGCGGGTTCCGATTCACCCTCAGAAATGCTTCAATTTGTCATCAAAACACTTAAAAAAATATCTACAAATGAATAATCCATTCACTGGAGCAGGCGTTGCCTTGGTTACTCCCTTTTTAGAAAACGAACAAATTGATTTTGACGCATTGCGTCGCTTGGTGCGAATGCAAATTGATGAAGGAACAGACTTTCTTGTTGTGCAAGGAACAACGGGTGAATCGCCTGTGTTGACGCAAGAGGAGAAAATGGAAGTCCTACAAACGGTCATAGACGAGAACAAGGGACAATTGCCTATTGTTTATGGAGTAGGAGGAAACAATACGCGTGCATTAGAAGGGATTTTCGCAAAACTTCCAAGTGGGGTAGATGGAATTTTATCGGTTTCACCTTATTACAATAAACCGATTCAAAAAGGAATCATCGAACATTTTAAATTGGTCGCTTCTTATACAGAACTTCCAATTATTCTGTACAACGTTCCGGGAAGGACTGGTTCTAACATGACTCCTGAGACGACCTTGACATTGAGTGAAATCCCGAATATCGTTGCGGTAAAAGAGGCTTCAGGAAATATGGAGCAGATTATGGAAATTATTCGTCTAAGACGTCCGGATTTCGGTGTTCTTTCTGGTGATGACAACTTAACAATGCCCTTAATTTCTGCTGGCGCGGACGGTGTGATTTCTGTTGTCGCAAATGCTTTTCCAAAGAAATTCTCGACAATGGTTCACGCTTCCATGGCTGGTGATTTGGATACTGCTCGTAAGGAACATTATGATTTGTTTAACATCACGAAAATGTTCTTTGAAGAAGGTAATCCAGGTGGAGTGAAAGTCGCTTTGAATGTACAAAACATCATGCTTGAGAAAATGCGCTTGCCTTTACATCCAGTTTCTGACGGACTTCGTCAACGAATAACTGCTGAAACACATTCAATTTTGGCATGAGAACGATCCATTTAGGTCTTTCTGTATTATTTTTACTTTGTTCATGTTCTGATGCCACTCCTGAGAAAGTGAATCGCGCGGAAGTTGGCGATAAACTAAGTCATCCAAAAGTCCAAACGGAAAACCTGAAAGACACTGCAATCGTTTCACAGTTCAATCTAGTCGATGTTCAATCATTGAATAAAGGGATATACGTCGATTTGAAATATGCCACATCCGACAATTTTATGGGCATCATTTTGTACGAGCGCTTGAAAAAAGCCTATTTGCAAAAAGATGTCGCGGAACGACTTTCAAAAGTTCAAGATTATTTAACGGAATTAAACCCTGGTTTCCATTTGTTGATATACGATGCACTTCGTCCGGTTAGTGTTCAACAAAAAATGTGGGATGCACTAGATTCTTTGCCGCCCGTTGAGCGAGGAAAGTTTGTGTCCAATCCAAAAAACCGAAGTTTACATAATTTGGGTGCAGCCGTGGACTTAACAATTTTGGATCTAAAGGGAGTTCCATTGGACATGGGTGCTGGTTATGATGACATTCGTGAAATCGCATATCCACCGATGGAAAAACAGTTTCTCGCTGAAGGGAAATTGACAGATACTCACATTGGAAATCGAGACTTACTGCGTAAGGTGATGAAGTCGCAAGGATTTCGTCAACTTCAAACAGAATGGTGGCATTTTAATGCCTGTTCACGAGCGGAAGGACTCTTAAAATACAAAGTGCTATTAGTGGAACCTTAGTAGTTCAGGTAAATCTGAGTGGTGTCAAAAGCGGTTGTATTCGCTTCCAAGTATCCTTGATTCGGCGTATTTAACACCCAGTAAAGCAAGGAATAAATGGTGTTTCCTTTATTCACGCAAAAAATGGATGTATCAACTGCTCCGTAAAAATCTTGTTCGGTAATTGGACAACATTCTGCACACGAGGCATATCCTGCCTGTTTGATATACCGAAAATGATCCATCGAAAGAGGATTTTGGTTAACGAATTTTAATTCCACCCAGGACTGTGCCCATGTAGTTAAATCGAAAATATTTTCCTCCTTTAATTTTAATTCGGAAAAATAAATGGTTTTTTCTATGGGGAAATATAATTGCTTCGTGATGCGTAAGATGTATTTTTCGATGCGTTCTCTCGGAACCGTGAAATGATATTTTCCATCTGCCGCGATGGTCTGACTTTCGATAAATTGTTCCGTGTTTGAGGCAAGTGGAACTTTGTAAAGGGCTATTTCCGCGCCAACTAAAGAAGTATTAAATGTATCATCCCTCACAATGCCACTTATGCTGAATTCTCCAGCTCCTTTATTGCAAGAGAACAAAATAAGAATTAGAAAGAGATGTAAGAGATTCGTTAAGCGTTCCATCCTTGCACTAAGTTTGTTTTCTCAACTGGAATGAACAAATAGTCACCTTGCTCAGCTTGTTTTCCATTTTCGGCGACACATTTTCCTTGAACAATTCCATATTGAACGAACTGAAGTTCGGTGAAAAATGCCAATAACTGTTCGGTGTTTTTTGGATCTATTTCTATTTGGACAATCGGACGTTTTTCTTTTAAAACTTCGCCTAATTGACTAAACACCTCCCATTCATGTCCTTCAATATCGCATTTGATGTAATCAATTCGTTCGAAGGTGCTAAAAAATGCGGAAGTATTGACCATCTGAACTTGTTGAGTCGTATGATCTTGTTCCTCTTGTTCGTTGCGCAGGACATGTGGCAATCCTGTTCGCATCATCCCATTTGTTTTTGGTAAAACCATGGTGATGGATCCAGATGTTTTTCCAAGTGCTACATTTTGTAATTCCACATTCTCCTTGCTTCCAATAAAATGATCGAGAACGGCATAAAATTGTGGCAGCGGTTCAATGGCAATTAACTTTCCGTTTGGAACCAAGCGCGAGAACGTTTTGGCAAAATAGCCAAGGTTCGCTCCAATATCAATCACCGTATATTCAGGTTGAATAATCCGCTGAATAAAATAATGAAATTTAAAAGCTTGTTTGTTTTTCAATAAACCTAAGCGATACATCAAGTAGAAACTTCGATGTAAAGTCATCAGGTATTGACGCTCACTCAGCAATAAATATAAAAGTCTTTTCAATTGCTTAACGTTTGATTAACGAAGTTACATTTTTCCCTTTGGACTTCCTTGTTTTTCGTTCAAAAATGCATGGATTGAGCAGAGAATTGTAATTTTAACCTATGAAAAAAATCGCTTTAACTGTCATAACGTTATTCCTTCTTATCCAAAGTACATTCGGACAATTGGATTTGAAGCAAATCATGACTGGAAATGACTTTATTGGGAATTCTCCTGAATCATTTCATTGGTCCCTTGATGGACATTCCATTTATTTTTATTGGAATCCGGAAAACAATCTAGGTTCAAGTCTGTATCAATTCGAATTAAAAAGTAAGCAGTACCGTAAGTTACTTGATTCTGTAGCGGTAAATGTCGTGTTTCATGATCCGAGTCAAGCTGCTTACCAACAGCAGGTTATGAGTGATGAAGGAGTACTTTGGAGCATCGATAAAAAAGATGGAAGTCGTAAAATTCACTTGCAAACGACTAATGGTATTTTTAATGTTCAACGAACATCGAATCCAGATCAAGTTGTCTTTCAGCAAGGAAATCAGGTGTATTCCTATCAGTTGAAAACGGGAAGTTTGCGCCAGTTAACCAATTTTGTCGCAGCAGCCTCCACAAAAGCAAAAAAGGATAGTACTTTTTTAGAACGGCAACAAAGCGAATTATTTGAGTACATTCAAGGAAAGAATACAAAAAATGCTTATTACGAAGAACAAGCGAAGAATCTTCGTTTTCCTTTTCCAAAGGAACAGGTCATTGGTTCAGCTGATTGGGGAGGAATTCAAGTGGATCCATCCATGAATTATGCCTTGTTCCGAATGTCAGAAGGAGCAGAGGGGAAAGCCACAAGTGTTGAGCAGTTCGTTACGAATGATGGATTTACAAAGCATCAACCGGCACGTGAAAAAGTGAGTGATCAAGAACCAAATCAAAAAATGGGTTTGTATCAATTGAAAAAGGACTCTTTGATATGGTTAGATTTTTCAAAATTGACGGATATTCGTTTGAAACCGGCATATTTGAGAGAAAAGGATACGGTAAAATTGTATGAGAAAGATCGTTCAATTTTTATTCATGCCGCAAAATTCGCCAAGTCAAAAACCCTTGCTTTATGTGATGTAAGAACTTCGGATAATAAGGATCGATGGATTGTGTGCATTGATTTAACGAAAGCAACAGTTAAAGAACTGGACCATCAGCATGATGAAGCATGGATTGGTGGACCTGGTATTTCTTCTTGGAATGAAGAGGGTGGGAATATGGACTGGATTATCGATGGACAATCGTTCTATTTTCAATCGGAAGAATCAGGGTATTCAAAATTGTATGCATTTGACTTATTAAGCAATAAAAAGTCATGCTTGATGCCGATGGATAAAATTGAAGTATATCAAGCACAATTAGCGAAGGACCATAAAAGTTTATACATCGAATACACAAATTGCCAGACAGGATTGACAGGAAACCATTCCTTCGGGAGATTAGACATTCCCTCGACAAAATTGGTTCCATATGCGCAACTTGGGAAAGGATTCAATGAAGTGTTGATTTCACCGAATGAAACGCATTTGGCTGTTCGTCAATCTTTTGGTAACAAACCATGGGAATTGTATGTAAAGGAAAACAATCCAACGAAGAATGATTTGCAACAAATCACACAATCTACCACGGACGCGTTTGAAACATATCGCTGGATTGATCCAGAAGTGATTTCTTTCAAAGGTTCCGATGGAATGGATGTATTTGCTCGTATTTATGAGCCAGAAGCGGCAAAGAAGAATGGGGCAGCCGTGCTGTTTGTTCATGGAGCTGGATACTTACAAAATGCACACCATTATTGGAGCAATTATTACCGTGAATATATGTTTCATCATTTATTGCGCGAGCAAGGATATACCGTGTTAGATGTCGATTACCGAGCTAGTGAAGGCTATGGTCGCGATTACCGAACAGCAATCTATCGCCACATGGGCGGAAGAGATTTGGAGGATTTTATCGACGCAAAAGCATTCATGGTAAAAAATTATGGAATTGATGCGAAGCGAGTAGG
>JBEDCT010000218.1:0-3615 GCA_041176665.1 Bacteroidota bacterium
ACATAAACTATGTAACCTACCACGTGAAATTCAGTTATCTTTGTGTGAACTAGTAGTAGGTTTAGGTTAATAGTTGAGAGCTTTGGTTTTTCCAAGGCTCTTGGCTTTTTAAGACGTTTCCATGAAAATAAAAATCCTCATTGTAGAAGACGATATCAACCTTGGAATCGTTATTTCCGATCAGCTGCGTTCGGATGGATACGCAGTTACACTTTGCGAAAACGGATCCGAAGGATTACGCAGGTTTAACGAAGAACCTTATCACCTATGTATCTTTGATGTGATGTTACCGATTAAGGACGGATTTACCTTGGCGAGAGACATTCGAAAAGTGAACACGGATATTCCCATTCTCTTTTTATCGGCAAAATCGATGACCGAAGATAAAATAGAAGGCTTCAACGCTGGTGGTGATGATTACTTAACAAAACCTTTTAGTGTGGAGGAACTTCAATTACGCGTTCGTGCATTGTTAAAACGTGTGAAAGTAAACGTTATTCAACCCGAAGAGAAAATTGTGAAACTAGGGATTTTCTCTTTCGATACAGAAAACTTTACCCTTACTTCCCCTTCTTCGAAACAAACATTGACAAAGAAAGAAGCCATGATTTTACGAACCTTGTTTCGATTTAAAAATCAATTGCTCGCTCGCGATATTATTTTAAATACCGTTTGGGGTCAAGACGATTATTTCGTTGGACGTAGTTTGGATGTTTTCATTACTAAATTGAGAAAATACCTCAAAGAAGATCCCACCATACAAATCACAAATGTCCATGGTGTTGGATTCAAATTTGAACTTGGAGATGAATAACTACATCCTTCACCTAGAAACAGCTACGAAGGTTTGCAGTGTGGCCCTATCGAATAATGGAAACATGGTTTCATGCAAAGAAACGATGGCAGAGGGTTTTATTCATAGTGAATCATTAACCGTTTTTATTGAGGATGTGATGGCCGAAGCGAACGTTTCACTATCTGTTCTGAGTGCTATTAGTGTTTCTAGTGGACCAGGTTCGTACACGGGACTGCGCATTGGACTTTCAACAGCGAAAGGATTGTGTTTTGCATTAAAGATCCCGCTCATAAGCGTCGAAACCTTATTGGCATTGAAAGAACTTGTTCCAATTGGTCCAGAATCGATTATTCCGATGTTAGATGCCCGAAGAATGGAAGTTTACGCGCAAGTTTTTGCATCAGATGGAACTGTTTTACAATCGCTTGATGCCATTGAACTTGATGAAACATCCTTCTCAGAATTTGAGCCGTTTATTGTTTGTGGTGATGGCGCGGCAAAATGCAAAGAAATGTGGGGAAATCGAAACATCATTTGGAACGATCAACTGCTGTGTAGTGCAAAAGGACAAGTATCGATTGCATATGAAAAATTTCAAGAAAAGAAATTTGAAAATCTGGCTTATTTCACTCCAATTTACCTAAAGGATGCTAACGGGGTTCGTCGATAACATGTAATTCTTTTGTCCACGTTTGCACATTTCCACATCGATCTGTTACGCGCAATTCCATTAAAAGCACATTTTCCGTTGTTGGTCCAATGATTGTCGCACGCCGGTCATTTTTCCACGAAACCACATTGCTTTTTTGATCCAAATACACCATTGTCCATTCCCCATTGAGTAAAAGTTCATAGCGGGCAATTCCTGAAAGTCCATCAGTAATTTTCCAATGAAATTCACTGGGAACAATCACATTACTCGATGTTGGTATCAGCTGTATTATCGGTGCAATGGTGTCTGCCTTGATGGAAAAAGTTCCGAGTTGCTTGGACTCTGATGCTAAGTAGCCGTTTTCACGTGTTGTTTCTAAGGCATCCCCGTTTATCGTCAAATATTGTTTTTCAATTGGAACTGAATTCTTCGCTTTCATTTCAATACAGATTGGCTTTTGAATAACCGTTTTCGAGTTACCAAATTGACCCAAAGGTAATTTCATGTCTTTTTTGACAGGTTCATAAAAGGTTTGAGGATCAACAAGTACCTGCATGTTTTCGGTACGAAAAGTATACAATGAATCCGGAATAAAATAATGGACATGGTCGTAAAATGCGTTTCGATTTTGCTTTAACTCGAAGGGATATCGGAGCAGAATTTCGTGTTTACTAACATTTCCATTTACGTCTTCCAAACGTAAAGAACAAGAGATAGAATCTAATCCATGCAAGGAGATTCCGCCAAGGGATTCTAATTGATAAATAGTTAATGGATTATGTTTCGTTCGAAAAAGTTTTTGGTATTTAATCCCTTTAGACTTGTATTCATTATAATCCATATGGTTGTTAACATATCTTGAATCATCAAAAGAAATCTCCGCTAACTTAAATCCAAATTGATCATGATTTGAACTCGTTAATTCCGCAGAAAACAAACCAAATCCATGTCCGCCGATCTTCATTGGATCAGTTGCGGAAACCATTAATCCGATTTTTTCTATTCCCCGAACAAAGTCCTCGGGGATACTGACCTGATGAGAAGTTTTGCTCAGCGTCAAAATCATCGACTTACCCGGAATGAGGTATCCATTTTCGTCCACTGCAACTAACCGAACCCCATGCAAGGTAGGAGGAGCACTATCACTGACATGAAAACCATGTAACAATGGATTCAGTGCATGTTCCGTTTTAGTATCCCTAAGTTCAAAATGCAAATGTGGTCCAGTAGAGTTACCGCTATTTCCCGATAGAGCGATTTGCTCACCCTTACTTACAGGTAGCTCATTCGGACAAAATTTCCAATCAAGTTCATTTTGTTTGAATTGATTTTGAATGCTGATGACAGCACCGTTGATTCGATCTGAAAATTTTGAACAATGTGCATAAACCGAAGTTTGACCGTTCGGATGATCAATATAAATCACTCGTCCATATCCCGTAGGTGAAATCCGAATCCGTGAAATGTAGCCGTCCGCTATTGCATAAAGTGGAATTCCTTCTCGTCCATTCGTGCGAAAATCCAATCCCATGTGAAAGTGATTTGGACGAATATCCCCGAAACCGGCACTTAATTCCGGTTTATCAGTTCCAATGGGCAAGCTCCAAATTGAATCAACGGTTATAATTTGTGTCCAAACGGTGAAATTAAAACTGAATAAAAGGAGTAATGTAAAGGTTTTGATCATAGACAAAGATACACTTTCAAAAAAAATGCAAAATAGATTGGTAAAAATGATAAATGTAATCGAATGCTTGTTAACTTTGTACAAAGTCAAAAGTAATGACTGAAAAGATTCAAGACACCATACAAGAAATTAGTCGAAACGCAGTTCGAATCGGGGAAGCCCTTCGTTCAGAACGTTCGAAAAACGAGATTCTTCAAGAAGAAATCGATCGTAATAAGGAGGAATTAGCATCAGAATCAGCTGCTAATACTCACTTGAAGGCTGAAATTGAGTCCTTAAAGTCAGCTTTACATTTGGCTGAAAATAAAGTCGTTGAAGTTCCTGCTCCTGTAACAGGGAGAACTGAACAGGAAATTGATGAACTAGTGAAAGAAATTGAATTCTGTATCGAACAGTTGAAGCAATCATAATGAGCAAAGTATCACTTAAAATTACCATTGCAGGAAGAACTTACCCACTTAATGTGCCGGAAAGTGACGA
>JBEDCT010000219.1:0-18604 GCA_041176665.1 Bacteroidota bacterium
AGTACATGGTAAATATATAAATAATTGTACATTATACAATAAGTGCTGTAATTATTTTTTACATTTTGAACGTGAAGTGATTTTGCGTCACTGCTTCTTCGTAGGCACCGTTATCAAATGAGAACAATTTTGCTGGACGATGCTTGACATTCTGTTGTTTTTCGTCATGAGCAATGAGTGGAATGTTTTTTATTTTTTTTCTGAAGTTCGCTTTATCAAAGGCTTGATCAAACGCAAATTCATACAATTGTTGAAATTCATTGAGTGTAAATCGCTCAGGAAGTAAATCGAAGCAAATGGGTTCGTTCTGAAGTTTCAATTTGAGCATTTCCGAGGTGCTCGATAAAATGTGGTTGTGGTCAAATGCTAAATCTGGCATGTTTTTCAGCGAAACCCATTGCACATCTCCGGCCCAAGACGAAGCTTTTACCTCAAAATCTTCAATGCGCAATAAGGCAAAGTAGGAGATGGTGATGACGCGTCCTTGGGGGTGTCTATTTGGTTTGCCAAAAGTCTGTGATTGATGCATAGCGATGTTTTTGAGTCCAGTTAACTCAAACAAAACACGTTCAGCCGCTTGTTCTAAATCTTCATCTGGATAAATCAAATCACCTGGGATCGCCCAAAGATTTTCAAAGGGCTGCATGGCTCTTTTGATCAATAAGGCTTTAATCTCACCTTCTGAATAGCCAAAGAGAATGCAGTCCACGGAAAATGCCGAGGTAAAGAAATCATTAAAATCAATTCTATACATACTCAAAACGAATGGATTTAATGACCAGCAACTTTTTCACTGGAGAATATATCAACGCCTCTTTTTCGAAGTATTTTACTAACGCTCCATGCAAAGAAAACGAGGTAAGCAAAGCAAACAACACCTAGCCAATAGGATTGTTGAATACCCAAAACGGAATCATCAGCTAAAGCGCCTTGAAGAACAGATATAAATCCACCTCCCATAATCATCATGATAAGTAGACTGGATGCCGTGTTGGTATTTTCACCCATTCCTGCAATAGATAAGGTAAAGATACATGGCCACAAGGTGCTACAAAATATTCCAACGGAAATAAACGCAAAAACACTGATCATTCCGGAGCTAAAAATCCCGATTGCTGTTGCAATAGCGCCTAAACTGGAGTAGATCATAATTTGTTTTACAGGATTTCCTGCACTTAAATAATCAGCAACGATTAAAAGGACAACAATTCCCAAATAAGGATACAATTCACTGATGTTGTTTCCACCGATGATGTTTGCTCCAGCGAATATTCCAAATGCAACAAACGGGAGGATAATTCCTAAAACGGTTTTCATAGATTTACTTAAATCAAAAACTCCTGCAGCGGAAGTCCAACGTCCAATCATTAAACTTGCCCAATACAAGGAAACAAAAGGAGCTACAGCACCTTCGGCTGTCCCAAGTTTTTGTTTCATGAATTCAGGCAAATTACTCACTGTAGCTACTTCTACTCCTACATAAAGAAAGATGGCAAGCATTCCCAATAGTACTTGTGGATGACGAAGTGTCTCCATGATTTTTCCTGCTCCTTCCGAAGAGGACCCTTCGATGCGATCTGGAACGGAAGAAAATTTAAAGAAGATGGCTGCAATCACAAACGCGATTCCCAAACAAATGTATGGCGTTTGTACTGCCGCCAAGTTGAGTGTTGTTTCACCGGAGGATACACCACCGAAAATAGCGAAGGATACAATAACTGGTCCGATGGTCGTTCCAACATTGTTAATCCCTCCGGCCATGCTCAGACGGACATTTCCTTTTGCTGGATCACCCATTTGAATCGCTAGTGGATTGGCAGCAATTTGTTGCAAGGCAAATCCAAGTCCGACGATGAATAATCCTGAAATCAACATGATAAAGGAAGCATTATTTGAAGCCGGAATAAACAACAAGGTTCCAACCGCCGAAATGACTAATCCAAGTGCTAGTCCGTTGCGGTAACCGATTTTGTTCAAAACATCTTTTTTCAATGCTGCAGAAATCGCAAAATAAAGGATTGACCCGACCGTATACGCCACATAAAAGGCAAAAGAGATCAACTGCGATTCAAATTGACTCAAGTGTAAAGCTTTTTTGAAAACAGGAATTAAGATGTCGTTACTGGCCGCAACAAAACCCCAGAAAAAGAAAATAGTGATGAGTGTGCCAAAAGCACCGAAGTTCGTTTTTTTCACAAGTGAAGGTTTAAATTATTGTCCAAATTACAATAATTAAAAAAACAGACTGAGTTTTTCCAATTATTTTCGGTCGAAAGTATAAATTATTTGTGAAAAATGAACGGAAAAAGGTTCGTAAAGTATACTAACTTACTTTTTGATTTGAAGATGTTTTGTTTTCGAACTTCGTCAATTTTTTTACTGCTTTTACAATTGCAGCGGTATCAAAACCACAATCAGACCATAATTCTTCCTGAGTACCATGATGTACATATTCATCAGGAATGCCAAGGCGTACAACTTCTGCCTGGTATTTTTGGTCCACCATGAACTCAATGACAGCAGACCCGAATCCACCCATTAAACAACCGTCTTCGATGGTGATAATGTGCTTGAATTTCGAGAAAACCTCGTGTAACATGACTTCATCGATTGGTTTAACGAAACGCATATCGTAATGTGCAACAGAAATTCCGCTTCCTGTTAATTCTTGAATGGCTTCTTGCGCAAAATTACCTGGATGTCCAATCGTTAAAATGGCAACATCTTCACCATTCGTCACTTTTCGTCCTTCACCAATTTTAATTTCTTTCAACGGTGTTTTCCATTCTGTCATGACACCATTTCCGCGAGGATAACGGATGGAGAATGGACCTTGATCCTTTAACTGTGCAGTAAACATTAAGTTTCGAAGTTCTTCTTCATTCATCGGTGCTGAAACGACCATGTTTGGAATGCAACGCATATAAGCTAAATCGTAAGCCCCATGATGTGTTGCTCCATCTGCACCAACAAGACCGCCACGATCTAAGCAAAATACGACATTTAAGTTCTGTAAAGCGACATCGTGCAATACTTGATCAAAAGCTCGTTGCATAAACGATGAATAAATGTTACAGAAAGGAACAAGTCCTTGTGTAGCTAATCCCGCACTAAAGGTAACGGCATGTTGCTCAGCGATACCTACGTCAAAACTACGCTCTGGCATTGCCGCCATCATGATGTTTAACGAACTTCCTGAAGGCATCGCAGGTGTAACACCCATGATTTTATCATTTTTCTCCGCTAGCTCAACAATGGTATGACCAAAAACGTCTTGGTATTTCGGTGGTTGAGGAGATTTAGGAATAATTTTGACAATTTCTCCAGTCTCTTTATTGAACACGCCTGGAGCATGCCATTTGGTTGGATTTCCTTCCTCAGAAAACTTGTACCCAGCGCCTTTACGTGTGATGCAATGTAAGATTTTCGGACCAGGGATGTCTTTGAGATCAGCCATTACTTTCGCTAATCCAACAACATCGTGTCCGTCAACTGGACCAAAATACCTAAAGTTCAACGATTCGAACAGGTTACTTTGATTCAATAATGTTCCTTTCAAGGCATGTGATACTTTGGAAGCGATGGTTTGAGCATCTGGACCAAATTTGGAGATTTTCCCCAATAGTTTCCATACTTCTTCTTTTACCTTGTTGTAGGTGTGAGAAGTGGTGATGTCCGTTAAGTATTCTTTGAGCGCACCGACATTGGGGTCGATGGACATACAGTTATCGTTTAAGATGACAAGTAAATTCGCATCTTTTTCGAATCCAGCATGGTTCATTCCCTCGAATGCTAATCCTGCGGTCATTGCGCCATCGCCAATAATTGCGACATGCTGACGTTGCGCTTCGCCTTTGTAACGACTGGCTACTGCCATTCCTAACGCTGCAGAAATAGAGGTGGATGAATGCCCAACCCCAAAGGTATCATATTCGCTTTCTGAACGTTTTGGAAATCCAGAAATACCGCCTTTCAAACGATTTGTATGAAATTGTTCGCGTCTTCCAGTAAGAATTTTATGACCGTATGCCTGGTGTCCAACGTCCCAAACCAATTGATCGTCAGGAGTATTAAACACGTAATGAAGGGCAACAGAAAGTTCCACAACACCTAAACTTGCTCCGAAGTGGCTATTTCCGATTTCAGAGATGACATCAACGATGTACTGACGTAATTCGTCAGCTACTTGTGGAAGTTGTTCCTCCGTAAATTTTTCACGCAAGTCATTTGGAGTGTTAATTTGCTCTAAGTAAGGTCCTGCTTTATATGAATGTGATGCCATTTAACAAATTTAATCTGATTGGGTGATTATAGAACAAACTTTCCAATAAAAAGTTTTGCGTTCCATTATATTACACATGAAGCTTGTTAGAAAAGGACTGTCGTTCCATTTTAAAAACAAAGAGCACGTATACTAAAAGTAAGGTATTTTGAAGGATGAACTGAGCGAAATAGCGTTCGAAATGGATCTGTGAACCAAGAGCATAAATGATAAGCGCTAATCCTAAATACAAGAAAAACTTCTTGAGATTGTATGGAATAGGGTAGTGTTTTTGTCCAAGAAAATAGGAGATAATCATTTGTACAGCGTACACGATGAATGTCGCCCATGCGCTAGCCATGTATCCATATTTTGGGATAAAAATAACATTGATGCAAATGGTCAGTGCCGCGCCAATTAAAGCAATGTATGCTCCATATTGCGTTTTGCCACTCAGTTTGTACCAGATACTTTGGTTGTAGTAAATTCCAAGAAAGACATTTGCCAAAAGTAAAATGGGAACAACGGGTAATCCAGCCCAGTAGCTTTTATTTTGAATGAAATGTTTAAATAAGTCGATGTTTAGGCTCACAAACAAGAATACAAGACAAACTGTCGCAACAAAGAGATTCATTACCTTCACATAAATGACATTTCGATCTTCATTTTTCATTTGATTGAAAAAGAAGGGTTCTGCCGCATAGCGATAAGCTTGCAGTAAAATCGTGACCAACATGGCTAATTTGTAACAAGCGCTATAGATTCCTACTTCTGCTTCTGCAGTGTGTAAGGTGCTGATATCTGCGGGATTATAAATGATTTGTTTAAGAAGAATTCGATCGATGGTTTCATTAATGATTCCGGCAAAACTACCGATGACAAGTGGAAAGGAATAAAACACCATCAACTTAATTTCTGTCCAGTTGATTTTTAAACCTGATAAATTGAATGAATCATACAACATTAATGGTTTGACTAGTGACGCACATAAATTGGCGAGTAGAATAAAAAGCACTCCTTCTTCTGGACGTTCTGGATCGAATAGATACAGCATCAAGAATAAGTTTAGGCCAACATTGACGATAATCGAAGTGATTTGAATGCTCACAAAGCGCAAGGATTTCTCCTCCACCCTTAATTTCGCCAATGGAATTGCCGTCAATGCATCAATACAAACAATGATTCCGAGTAAAATGATGTATTCGTTGTGTCCTTCATACAACATAAACGATGCGATGTCATTGTTGAAGAATAACAAAATGGCGAAAAAGAAGACATTGAGTCCAATTACCGTCGCTAGAGAATTCAAATAGGTTTGTTGCTTGTTTTCGCTGGTTTGAATGAAGCGGAAAAAGGCTGTTTCCATTCCGAAGGTTAGAATGACAATCAGAAAGGCGACCCAAGCATATAATTCGGAAACAACTCCGTAATGTGCTGGATCAGTAAAAACACTCGTATATAATGGAACTAGTAAATAGTTCAGCAAACGTCCTACGATGGAAGAAAGTCCATAGACGGCAGTCTGACTAATTAATTTACGAATGGGATTGCTCATTTAGCCTCTGAAATTGGCTTTGCGTTTTTCTAAAAATGCGGTGGTTCCTTCCACAAATTCTTTTGTGCCAAAACACTGAGCAAAGGATTCAATTTCTGTTTCGTATCCGTTAACGCCATCTTGGAATCCAGCATTGACAGAACGAATAGCCGCTGCAATTGCCATCGGGGAATTCGCGATGATTTTCTGCGCAATTTCCTCACATTTCGCTATTAATTCAGATTGTTCAACCACATGGTTCACTAATCCCCATTGAAGTGCTTCATCTGCTTTGAGCATTCCAGCTGTGAAAATGATTTCGTTCGCTTTTCCTTTTCCAATTAATTGTGGAAGTCTTTGTGTTCCTCCGTATCCTGGAATCACACCTAAAGATACTTCAGGTAAGCCCATGCGTGCATTGCTTGAAGCGACACGTATGTGGGCTGCCATCGCAAGTTCTAATCCACCACCGAGAGCAAAGCCATTTACAGCTGCGATAACGGGTGTACTGAGGTTTTCGATGAAATCAAACAAGGTTGTTTGACCAGTTACGGCCAATTCTCCACCTTGAGAAATCGTGAAATCTGCAAATTCTTTGATGTCCGCTCCGGCTACAAAAGCTTTTTCTCCTGAACCTGTTAAAATGATTGCTCCAACGGATGAATCTTGATTGAATGAATCTAATGCAGTATGTAATTCAGCAATGGTGTCTTTGTTTAATGCATTTAATTGGTTTGGACGATTAATCGTGATGTAACCAATATGGTTTTTTACTTCGGCAAGGATGAATTGATACATAAATTGAATTTGTCTGCTAAAATAGCGAGAAATTTTCGTTCGGTTTCTAGTGCGGAATGCTGATTCTGAAAGTTGTTCCTTTATCTAGTTCAGATGCAACGACAAACACCCTTCCTTTGTGGTATTCTTCGACGATGCGTTTCACTAAGGTGAGTCCCAATCCCCATCCCCTTTTTTTGGTGGAGTATCCTGGTTGAAAAATGGATTTGAATTGTTTTGTGGTGAGTCCTTTTCCTGTATCCGTGATATCCACATGCACCCATTCAGCTACTTCTTTGATGTGCACCTGCAATTTACCCACGCCACCCATCGCGTCGACAGCATTTTTACAAATATTTTCTACGACCCATTCCATGAGTGAACGGTTGTGCAGCACAATCATCGGACGCTGTCCATCTACCGTGAATTCGATGTCAATTTTATCCGAAAGACGTGCTTTTAAGTAATTTAGGTTGTTTTCAATGGTAAAGACAAAGTCTTCTTCTTCTAGTTTTGCTCCGGATCCGATTTTTGAAAAACGATCAGTAATTTTTTCCAAACGCTCTAAGTCCTTTTGCATTTCCCTAGGAACCATTGGATCCACATCTTCATTTTCCAAGTAACTGACCCAGGCCATTAAAGAGGATAGGGGAGTGCCGAGTTGATGTGCCGTCTCTTTCGCAAGTCCAGCCCAAACTTGATTCTGCTCTGCTTTTCGGTAGGTGGAAAATAACAAGTAACCGATAACGACAATTAATCCAATGACACCAAATTGAATGTATGGCAACCAAATGAGTTGCTTTACTTCAGGACTATCACTGAAATAAAGGAGTTTTTCTCCTTCACCTAAATTGATGCGAATCGGTTGATTTTGCGCTTTCAAATTTGCAATGGTTTTCTTTAGTTGACCCGGACTCACCTCTTTGTTTGACAAATTACTCGAAATTACCTTCTGCTCTTTAACATCGTAAAATAACACCGGAATTAAGTTCGATTGATTGCCTAAGTCTTTGTTGAAGGATGTAATCAAGGAGTCACTTTGTTTTTGCAAACGCAAATATTCTTGGGATTCTCCATATATAAAGGACATGTACATATCAACAAACATATCAGCAAAGACTTTGATTTTGAATTCATGGCCTTCAAGCTTCCATTTTTTGGCAAGTGCAAGGATTTCGTCTTCGTGATTTTTATCGTTAAATGAAGTATCTAAGTTTCTGAATTGAGCGAGTGTTCCGTCATCGTTTAATAAAATAACAGGAATGTCTTTGTTGGACTCAATGATGTTTAAGGTAAAGGCTAAATCTTGGTTAACAGATAAATCGGATGGATTCAACAAGGTTTTTTGTGCTTCAACGACTAATTCAATTTTCTCACGCTCCTTTTCTCTCAAGGACTTGAAAATTCGTGCATTTAGTTCGACCAGTTCCACTTTCTTTTTGAGTGCACCCGCCCATTCTTTGGCTTTTGAGCGCTCTCGTTCTGCAATTTTTTCAATCATTTGGTTGGACACAAACAAAGAAGCTCCAATGATGAGGAGCGAAACGAAAATCAGTACAACTTTCCAGCGTTGTTTGGCAGAATATATGTCCATTGGAGACGAATTTAAGGAGATTTCACTTGTTTAACGCACGCTTTCGCAACTTAGTATGCGAGATTCGATCATTTCGCAGACGCGCTGGTGGTCAAAATACCGCTGAAATGCCTCTTTATCGAAGTTTTCAGGAACCATTTCAGCTATTTTCCCCATTGCTGATGCAAAGGATGATGGAATTCCGGGATCAACTAAAATCCCGAATGGAAATCGAGTCAATAATTCCTTTGATCCGCCAGAATTTGTTGCAATCACAGGTCTATTGTGCGCAAGTGCTTCAATGGTACTCATACCAAATGTTTCGAGGTCCGAAGCCATGATGAGTGCATCGATGGCGTGGTAAAACGGACTTGTTTTCGCGTGAAATCCATAAAAATGGACTTGATCCACTAGTTTTTTTTCTTGGATGAGCGCTTGAAGTTCAGACAGGTAGGAATCTGAAGAATCTGGTGTCTCTTCACCCACAATAATTAATTGGTACAGCGGATGATTGAGTTCTGAGAGTGCTAAAATCGCCAATTCGATGCGTTTTTTTCGATCAATTCTCCCAATCATACCAAAAATCACGTTTTCTTCAGCCAAATTCAATTGTTGTCGAGCTTCGGTTTTACTAAAGGGTAGAATTTGACTGAAGTCCAATCCAGATGGAATAACACAAACGTTTTTTTGGTCGATATGCGTAGCGGATAACACTTTTTCTTTCATGTATTCTAGAGAACAGACCCACGAACTCAAGAAGGAGTAACGGATGGTTCTATACCATTGTTGTTTTCGTGTTTGGAACATGAGCTCCATAAAAAAATGGATGTGTATCCGTTTAAAAGATAAAAGCGCAATGCTTGCACCTAAGCTGATGTCCGACGTATTGCGAATCATTAGCCCTGTCACACCTCGTTTTTTAAGACTCTGTAAAATCATCCAAGCGCTTAAAAATGCATAGTGTCGAGCCGGTTTTCTAATGCTAATGACAGAAAGTTGAGCGTCCATTGCTGCCTTTTCAAGCGGAGAACTTTTTGTACAGACCATCGTAATCTCGTGTCCTCGCATTTGCATCCAAAGGGCATTTCGAAGATGATTCATCTCCAGTCCACCCCAACCGCGGGAAGTGCATAAATAAGCAAGGTTTAATTTTTTTGTCAAAACGTTATTTCGTCAGCGAATATAGATAAAACGATTAATTTTGTCCGATGATAAAGAATCTTTTAAAAAATCCACTAGCCGTATTCGCATTGACATTTTTGCTTTTTGCGGTTCCTTTATTTTTCTTCAACATCAGTATTTTTGATGGGGAAATCATCGTGAAGCAGGGCGCTGAAGAAATCGCTTTGCCTATTAAACTCAGTTTATCCTATTTTATCGGAGTGGGAATAAACCCGGAGGACCTCAAAGACATCGAAGGATTTCATTTAGTTTCAAAAGGATATTTTCTAGCCGCATGTTTATTAATCGGATTCCCATCATTAATGGCGTATCGATCATACATCGCTAATAGGGTTGCGTCAAAATAAATTGACGACACCTTTACTATCCAATTACTAATTTCATTGTACTAGATAAGGGCTACAAACACTTCGTTCTACCGCCATCCACAGGCAAATTAATCCCGTTGATGTAAGACGCTTCTGGAGAGGCTAAAAAGCAAACGGCCGCTGCCACTTCTTCTGGTTCAGCGATGCGATTCATCGGTGTTTCGCCACCCATTTCTTCAAATATCTCTGCTACAGTTTGACCCGTTTTTTCCGATTTCACTCCAGCAATTTCCGTAAGTCGTGAAGTGTTAGTGGCCCCAGGCAATACATTGTTCACGGTAATCCCATATTGACCAAGTTCACCTGCAAGCGTTTTACTCCAATTGGCAACAGCACCTCTAATCGTATTGGAAACCCCAAGGTTTGCTAGTGGTTGTTTCACGGAAGTAGAGATGATGTTGATGATGCGTCCGTATCCATCAGCAATCATACCTGGATTCACCGCTTGCATCAAAATATGGTTACAAATGAGGTGTTGATTAAAGGTATTGATGAATTCTTCTGGAGCAGCATCTTTGATCAAACCGCCTTTGGGTCCACCAGTGTTGTTTACCAACACATGAATACGATTTCCTTCGCTAACAAATCTGTCTATAACCGTTTTCAGGCCACTTGGATCAGAAAAGTCCGCCACTAAAACTTGGTGATGTTGACCCTGACTCACATCCAATTGCGTAAGAGCGGAATTTAATTTCTCTTCATTTCGAGCCATTAAAATTAAATTAAATCCATTTTTTGCCAGTTGATTTGCAACGGCAAAACCAATTCCTTGCGTACTTCCACAAACCAGTGCTGTTCGATTGTTGTTCATTTTCTCTAAACCTTTAAATATCAGCAAAGATACGCTTTGTTTTCGTTTGTATTAATTGAAAACAATGCATGTAAAGTTGTTTTTTTGTTTTTTAAACATTTTACAATATATTTGATACCTAAATCTACTACTATGAAAAACTTTACAACTATAAAGGGGGTACTCCGTCTTGGAATTTTCGCTCTCTCTTTACTTGTTTTTAATGGCATTTTCGCACAAACGACGATCATCAATCCAACGGGAGATGGTGGTTTCGATAATGGACCTTCATTTTTATCAAATGGCTGGACTGTTGTGAATGATGCAAATTCAGCAAATAATAATTGGTATGTTGGAAATGTTCCTGGTGCATTTGCTGGATCAAATGCCGCTTACATATCAAACACAAGCGGAACCACTTGGGCATATTCTCCCACGACTGTTTCGACTACTCACTTTTACAGAGACGTAACGGTTCCGTTAAATGAAAATGTAATTTCACTTAACTTTCAATGGAAAGGTAGTGGTGAATCGGGTTGGGATAGATTGTTAATCTATGCTGCGCCAGTAACGACAAATCCATTTTCTGGATACCCAGCGTCTAACGCATCCGCTTATCCAGGAGCAACCTTATTGTACACCCAAGCAAATAATGCGCAGGCAACTTATACAAATGCTGCGGTAACAATTCCTTCTTCTTTTGCGGGAACAACTTTTCGTTTAATCTTTACATGGCAAAATGACGCGTCCTTTGGAACATCACCAGCTGTGGCAATTGATAATGTAAGTTTAACTTCTGCAGCTCCGGCTGTTTTTACATCTTCAGCAATTGGAGGACAATGGTCTTCGCCTGCAACGTGGGTTGGAGGGGTTGTGCCAGCTGGGGGTAATTTAGTTACTATTGCAGCCGGCTCAGTTGTAACAATTGACCAGGCTATAGCATATGCTGAATTAACGGTGAATGGTACCTTACAATGGGGAGCAACGACATTCCCAGTAACGATTGGTGGTAACATCACAATCAATTCAGGAGGTAAATATTTAGCCTATACCTCTGCCGTGGGCGGAGCAACAGGTACACCTACTACATTGGGTGGAAACTTCATCAATAACGGCTATGCAAACTTCGCTGTTGGAACAACAACAGGTGCATCCATAAGTTTCAATGGAGCGGGGTCAACTTTGGGTGGATCCGGAGTCTTTGAAGGCGATGGTACGAGAGGTATTATTAGAGGACTCGTTTTTTCAAATATTGGAGCGAACGCGATTACCACAACACAGCCTTTGACAACCTATAGTTTTGTTCATACGGCTGGATCTTTGAACACGAATGGAAAATTAAAAATTGACAACACAGCGTTAATCCATGGTTTACCTATTAATACAAGAGTAGAAAGTGTTCACATGACAAACATGGGGGCGAACTATAATGTCTCTCCTGTTGTATTTGGAAGTGCTGTTACTCCTTATTCGAGTGGTTTAGCCGCAACAATTGGCACAAGATACTTCAATGGAATTAATGTTTACTTATGTACTGCGAACGGTACGTTTAATGCTACTCCGCCAACTTCAACCGCAGCTGTTGAATTTACAACGAGTGGACCTTCCTTAATTTGGATAGGAACATTGGGAACAATTGGAACAAACTTACCTTATAATCAAGTATTAAGTACTGCTACACCTTATTTCTATGGGGATAATTTATACCAAGCCTTAACTTCAACCGCACAAACAGTGATGCCTACGCACACTTCAGGAGTGGTTGGTAATTTCCTTTATTTAGGTTTGGCAGCGAAAGTTGCTGTGAATTATGATGCAACAACGCAAACAGTACGTAGTCTATCGATCACGAATAATGGAACAGGGTACAACAGTTCAACGGCACCCGGACTTACTTTTAGTAATGGTGTAGGTGGAACAGGTACCGGAGCGGGGGCAGTTCCTGTTATTTTGTATGTATTAAACGGTGGTGGTAACAGTGCTACTCAAAAATCAGGGATCTCTACAATTACTGGCGGGATAAATATCAACAGCGACTCTGGTGCAGGATTACTTAGTTCGGACCCTCAAGCTTCTTCAGGAGTAAGTTCTGTATTTGCAACGAATGGTGGATTCAACTATACAGTTGTTCCATTAGTTGGATTTACAGGTCCAACTGCATTAAACCTCGTGACAAATGTTGGTTCTGGTTATACAGCAGCTCCAACAGTTGTGGTTACTGGAGGAACATTGGTCTCCGGTGCGGCATTAACAACGGCGAACTTTACGGTTACCGTAAATCAAGGAAAAGTGGTGTCGGTTTATTTAACTGCGAACACATCTCTTTATTCTATCCCACCAACTTTGTCCTTCTCTGGAGGAAACGCGACTCTTGCCTTTCCGTCGGGATGTTGGCCAACAGCTACAGCGAACATTGGTGCGAACAGACAATTATTAAGCTTTACAGTTACAAATAGTGGATTTGGATATGTAGCAGCTCCTACGGTAGGGGTTGGCGCAACTTCAGGTTCTGCAGCTGGGGGAACATTTACTGCGCAAGCAACAGGTCTTTCTGCTCGTTCAGGATTGTACCTACTTGTATTAAATTATTTTGCGCCAGCAACTTCTGCTGTTGCGAATGCAGATGATGCATCTATTCCAACGAACCGTAAATTGGTGCAATTGCAACTTGCGGGTAATGGAAACGGACTTAACTTAAATTCTGACCTTATTTCTTTTGGTACATTTCCAATATCTTTAACAGCGAGTGGTAATGTTCCAGGAAATGTCCTGGACTTGGGAGGTAATAACTTAATCTGTACATGGCAAGCGTATGCTGGGGCCTTCAGTACATTCGGAGCAACCAACGCTTACCTGAAAAATGGTGGAATGACACTCTATGGACGAGGTGGTGGAACAACGGGAAGCACATTTAATATCCCGTTCAGCGGAACCTTCTCTTGTAACACAGGTTCAGGAACGGCAATTACTGGCGGATCAGATATCACGAGAATCAATGTGAGAGAAACAGCTGCTCCAAGCAATACAACGCAAGGTGGTACTGCAGCTGCGGTCGGAAATCGTGCGTTCAGAGTTCAAACTCAGTCCACATTGAATCCAATTGGGGTTTCTGGAACAAATCCAACAGTTACCTTACGCTACAATTCACAAGACAACTTAACTTCTACACAAGATCAGACTTTTGTGGCTGAAGGAACTACCTTGTCTGGGCAATGGAACATCAAGAGTGCCGCGATCGGTGCTGGAGGAAATTTAGCAGCTACTGGTTTATTAGCTAGTGCAACTGTTGCCCCTGGACCAATCGCTTTAACAGGTGACGTATTTTATGCTTGGGCAGGATTGGCTCCAACAATAACCAGTGTTGCACCGTTAATCGTTTGTGCAAGCTCGGGTAGTTTCACGATTACAGGAACAAATTTATTAGGAGTTTCTGCTGTAAGTATTGGCGGAACACCAGTATCTTCATTTATAGTGGTTTCTGCTACTCAGATTGATGCATTTGCCGGAGCAGGTACAACAGGGGTGGTATCTATTGTGAAAAATGGAACAACATATGCTGGAACTCAAACGATTTCAGTTACTCCATCGCCGTCGGCACCAAGTGCAGCACCTGCAACTGCAACCGTTTCTTTCGGATCAACAGCTACATTTACTGCGTCTTCGAGCACAGCGGGAACATACAATTGGTATTTGTTTCCAAATGGAGGCACGCCGCTATCAACGGGAGCATCGTTTATTACACCTCCAGCATGTTCGAACACTACGTATTATGTTGGAGAAAGCAATGGATCGTGTGAAGGTGCACGTACAGCGGTCACAGTAATTACGACGCCTATTACCGCTTCATCTTCTATCACAAGTTTTTGTGGAACGGGTGGAACGACTACCTTAAGTGTTTCTCCTGTTGACCCTAGCGTTACCTATACATGGACATCCAACACAGCGACGGCATTAATTCCAATTAATGTTGGTCCAACTGTTACGGCTACTCTATCTGAAACATCGGAAATTTATATGACGAGCACCTTAAACGGTTGTACTGCAACAAATGCTTTCTCTGTTGGGGTGTATCCTTTACCAACAGCAACGGTGACAACATCGGCTTCTGGTGTTTGTCCAGGTACTTCAGCAACGATTAATTCAGGGTTAAGTTCTAGTAACTTCGCTGTTAGTACTATTCCATACGTACCTTATACTATTCCTGCGAATGCAACAACTATTTGTAGCAATGGCGTACCAACTGTTCCTTTATCAGGCGGTAACCTAGATGATGGTGGTTGGGGAAATATTCCAATTGGATTTACCTTTAATTTCTTCGGAACGAACTTCACTTCGTTAGCAGCTGGTACAAATGGACTATTGATGTTCGGAGCTGTACCAGGTTATGGCACTGCGGCAGGACAATTAGGTCAGTTTGCCTTTAATGGCGGACCTGTTTCAGGGTCATATCAGTATTTCCCTAATCCAGCGAATCCTGGAAATGTGATTTCACTGATGGCTGGCGACCAGTATTTTGGAAGTGGTACAAACGGTTCTGCAACGAGCGATTTGATTTACTGGACGAGTGGTTTTGCTCCAAATCGTGTATTTAACATCTTATACCAAGACGTGAATCGTTGTTGTGGTGTTGCTAATCCAAGCTTTAGTGCTTACGCTCGATTATTTGAAACAATTGGAACTGTTGAAGTTCACATTTTAAATAATAACCAAAACACCTTCGCTAATGTTGTAGGTTTACAGGATGTCACAAAAACAATCGGTGCGGTTGCTCCAGGTAGACCAACACAAAGTCAAGTGACCGGAATTGCAACTCCTTGGGGTGTTACAACACCAGAAGCATGGCGCTTTGTTCCGCCATCCAATTACACAACTGTATGGACTGCAACGAACTCCGTAAGTACTACAACCATTGCAACTGGAACAAACGTATTCTCTCAAGCCGTTTCTCCTTTAGAAACAACGACGTATAATATTTCTTATACAAATCAAACAACTGGATGTACAAATGCAGCTGGTTCTGCAAACGTTCAAATGGTCATTTTTAGTAATGTTGCTCCAACTGGGGTAAATACGGTTGCTCCTCCAGGAGTTTGTAATGGAAGTAATTTCTCTTTAGCAACTGACTATACAGGTTCATTAAATGGTTTATCCTTACAATGGCAAGTATCTTTAGATGGTGGTGTAACATATAATGATATCGTTGGAGCAACTGCTACCACGTACAATACATTAATGAATGCTACTGGAACGTATCGCTTACGAATGATTGCTTGTAATGGCACACCATCTTATTCGAGTGCAGCAACGGTAATAAACAATGCATTGCCATCGATCAGTGTTACTCCAACTTCTGCTCCTTACTGTCTTCCAGGTGGAACAGCTGTGACAATGACTGCATCAGGTAGTTCAACCTCTTATGCATGGTCACCGGCATTAGGATTGTCCGCAGCAACAGGACCAAGTGTTGATGCGAGTCCAATTGCAACGACTACCTATACCGTAACAGGTACAGATGGAAACGGTTGTTCTTCCTCAACAACAGCGGTGATAAATCTAGCTTCTTCGGTAACGATGAATAGCGCATTAGCGAGTCCTGCGGCCATTTGTTTTAATCAAAACGCAACACTTTCTGCCTTAGCAACTGCCGCACCAGGAACGTATTGTCAACCAGTAACTTCTTGTTCCTTCCCGGACATGATTACCAATGTTACTTTTGGCTCAATCAATAATACAACCTTATGTGATGGTGGAACTACAGGTGGATTTACCTTATTCCCGACGTTTAACCCAACCATTGCAGCTGGTTCAACCTTGCCACTTTCTGTATCTACAGGAGGGGACATCGAAGGTGCAGCAGTATGGATTGACTTCAATAAAAACGGAGTATATGAGGCAAGTGAATTAGTTCTAAATGGACTTGCTGGAACAAATCCAGCAACATATACAGGATCTATATTCATTCCGCTTAGTGCAACCAATGGAACGACAAGAATGCGCGTAAGATGTGCATTTAATGCCAATCCATCTGCGACAAACATAGGCCCATGTACGAACATTACTTTCGGTGAAACAGAAGATTATGTAATCACCATTACAGGTGGTGTTGATCCATTAACGTATACATGGTCTCCAAATACCAATTTGAATAATACATTAGGCTCTTCGGTGATTGTGAGTAATGCAATAGCTACAACTACTTATACGGTGGTTGCAACAAGTGCACAAGGTTGTTCAGCGTCAACAACAGCAACATTAGTTGTCAATCCACTTCCAACTATTGGAGCGGGTAATGACGTATTAATTTGTACGAATAGTGGATCTCAAGTATTTACACCATCAGGAACAGGTGCTGGTGTAGGAGGTACATATACTTGGAACAATGGTGCGATTAATGCACAACCATATACGGTAACTCAAACAGCAACATTTATTGTAACAGGTGTAGATGCCAATTCATGTGCGAATAACGATACCTTGCAAGTGGTGTTCTCACCGGTTCCACCGGCAAATGCTGGTGTTGATCAACAAATTTGTATTGGTCAAACCGCAACCTTACCTGCAACTGGTTTAGCTCCGTTTACTTGGAATACAGTGGCTTATCCTGGAAGTGGTATCTCTGCTCCGGTGGTGAATCCAACATTGGAGGTGACGCCAACGACACCAGGAGTATATACGTATTCAGTTGGAGTTATCAACGGCGTAGGTTGTACAAATGAAGACCAAGTTCAATTAACAGTTTGGGCATTGCCTACCATCAACGCGGGTGTTGACCAAACAATCTGTAATGCTTCGCCATCGATTCTTGCAGGTTCAGGTGGATTAACATATACTTGGACAAACAACGTCACAAACGCGACGCCATTCTTCCCAACTTCAACAGCTACTTATACAGTGGATGGTGTGGATATCAACGGATGTCATAACGTAGATCAAGTTACAGTGTCTGTATTGCCTCAACCAATTGTGAATGCGGGTATCGATCAATCTGTGTGTGCGACGACTCCAGTAATCCTTTTAGCTCAAACAACGGCGAGTACACCAACAGCGGTAACTGGATTCCAATGGAACAACAGTGTGATCAATGGATCACAGTTTACGCCGAACAATACGGCTACGTATACGGTGACTGCAACAGGAGCAAATGGATGTACAAACCAAGATCAAGTAGTGGTGACAGTATTGGCATTACCAACAGTAAATGCTGGAAACGACATCTCCGTTTGTGCTGGATTAAGCGCAACCTTGAATGCGACAGGTGCTGCATCTTACTCATGGAATAATGGTGTAAATCAAGCGATTCCTTTCTTCCCGAATGCGACAACAACGTATACGGTAACAGGAACGGGTGCGAATGGATGTACAAATCAAGATCAAGTGGTTGTGAACGTAGGAACTGGGCCGACTGTGAGTGTGTCAGGCAACCAAATTGTTTGTGCGAATGCACCAGCTACGTTAAGTGCTGCTGCAATCAACAGCATGGGTGGATACTGGACGACAACAAATGGTTCAGGAACGCTTTCCCCGAACATTTCGAATGGGACAGTAACATATTTACCGTCTTCCAATGACCCAGTTGTTGTAAACTTCACGTATGTAGCATCGAATGCCTGTGGAAACGCAGCTCAGTCTACTTCCGTAACTGTATTGCCTATACCTACCGTGAATGCAGGAATAGATATCGCTTCTTGTTCAGGTTTACCAGTGACATTGTCAGCTACAAGTAATGGATTCATTACATGGAACAACAACGTATCAAACAACGTAGCGTTTGTACCTTCAACTTCTGCAACTTACACAGTAACGGCAGTAGGAGCAAACAACTGTACAAATTCAGACCAAATGGTATTGACAGTATTGGCTTTACCAGATGTAAATGCTGGAGCTGACCAAACAATCTGTTCAGGTTCAACTGCAACATTGAATGGTTCAGGTGCGAATACTTACTTATGGAACAACGGTGTTGTGAACAGTGTAGCTTTCGCTCCAACAGCCACTCAGACGTACACAGTAACAGGTACAGCATTGAACGGATGTCAATCATCAGATCAAGTATTGGTAACAGTAAACGCTACACCAGTCGCTTTAGTATCAATCGTTGACGACGTAACAATCGCAGCTT
>JBEDCT010000220.1:0-4752 GCA_041176665.1 Bacteroidota bacterium
AAATCGTCGAATTACCGACATTTTCTTGGAAGGTTTATCCAAATCCAAGTACAGATTTGTTGCACATCCATTTGGAGGTTGAAATGGGTCCTGAGACATTTGGTGAACTATACGATTTAACGGGAAAAAGCGTTCTGCGAATCCCATTAACTTCGGGAGATAATCAATTGGATATTCAACCACTAAATCCTGGAACCTATCTGTTCTGTGTGAAACAAAACGGAGTGAAAACAACTAAACAAGTCAACATCTTTTGATATGAAAAAAAGAGCATGCTTGTTGACTGTTTGTCTTTTACCATTGTTGGCGTTTAATCAATACAACACATGGACTAAAAAAGCGGATTTCGTAGCTGGAAAACGAGAACGCGCAGTAGCTTTTTCCATCGGTAATTATGCATATGTTTCTAGCGGAATAGATACCGCAGAAATCTTATTGAAAGATCTCTGGCAATATGATCCGAACACTGATACATGGTCGCAAAAAGCAGATCTTCCTGGCGCTGCTAGAAGGGATGCTGTCGCATTTTCTATCAATGGAAGAGGATATGTCGGAACGGGTATTGATAACGCTAGCGCACTTGTTGGGAATAAATTAAAGGACATTTGGGAATATGACCCTGCAACAAACACCTGGACTCAAAAGGCAGATTTTCCTGGTTATGGAGCGAATGGAATTTATTTTGCAACGGCATTTACCGCAGATAATAAAGGTTACATCTGTGGTGGAAAATGTGGTCCAAATTCGTATTCAAACCAACTTTGGGAATACAAACCAAGTTCAGATCAGTGGATTCAACGGACCAATTTCCCAGGAGGGGTTCGTTATCAATTAAGTTCTTTTTCTATTGGAAATCAGGGATATGTTGGACTCGGAGCAAATCAGGACATCTATAAAAAAGATTTTTATTGCTATAATCCGGGGTCCAACCAATGGACACAAATCGCAGATTTTATAGGCAGTGAGCGAGGAGGTGCTTCTGCCTTTACCCTCAATAATCGAGGATTCATTTGTCTTGGGACAAATGGTGGTTTACTGGGTGACCTTATTGAATACAATCCCGTCGTAAATGAATGGGAAGTTCGCAGCGCTTATGGTGGAAGTGAACGGAAAAATGCTGTCGCATTTGTGGTCAATGGTCGTGCTTTTGTCGGATTAGGAAAAGGATATTCGGGTAAAAAAGCAAGTATCCAAGAATATGCCGCACCTAGCTATGCGGGATTGGAAGTAGCAGAAATGCTTTGTCAAATCTCCCCCAATCCAAGCAAGGGGATACTTCGTGTTTCAACTGAAATTCCCATCGAACAACTTCAACTATTCGATTTCTTCGGTAAGTCGTGTTTCCATCAAACTCAAAATAAGTCAAACAATTTGGAGTTAGATTTAACGCACTTGCCAACTGGGGTTTATTATGCAAGAATCCTTGTCGAAAATGGACAATCCATTCAAAAACAAATCATAATAGAATAAGAGATGGGGAAGGTTATATTTGGATTCATGTTGTTCATACTCGCTCCATACGTTTCTGCTCAAGACCATTGGTTTCCACGTGACACCGTGAAAGGTTCTCCAAAATCGGCCATTGCTGCCACTTCTTTTCAAAACATTGGATTAATCATCGGAGGCTTAGATGAATTTGGTTTCAAACGCAAAATGTATTCTTATTCTCCCTTTCAAGATGACTGGGATGAACAAGTTTCACTTGGCGGCATCTCAGGGGAAGGATTAGAACGAGGATCTGCCTGTGCGTTTACACTTTCTCATGAAAACATGCAGAAGGCTTATGTCTGCTTGGGTCAAACCCAAACTGTGGCCTACATGAAGGACCTCTGGGAATTTAATCCACAGACAGAAACGTGGTCGCAAAAAGCCAACTTTTCCGGAACAGCAAGAAGACAATCCGTGTGTTTTACGACAGGGAATAAGGCATACGTTGGAACAGGTGAAGACGCAACAGGATTGAAAAAGGATTTTTATGCATTTGATCCAGTAACAAATTCATGGACACAAGTAGCGGATTTCGCAGGAACTTCAAGACGTAATGCCGTTGCATTTGAGTTAAATGGATACGGATTCGTCGGAACAGGTGATGACGGCATACTGAAAAAAGACCTGTGGATGTATGATGTTCAATCAGATACATGGATTGATAAAGCAACCTTTCCAGGAACAGCACGCGCTGGCGCTGTTGCTTGGGGAGCATTCACGGGAGCTTATCTAGGCACGGGAGAGGATGCAAACGGTGAATTCAAGAATGATCTATACGAATACAATTATTACTTAAATACCTGGGTTCAACGAGCGAATATGCCCGCACCGGGAAGAAAAAATGCTTTTGCTTTTTACATAAATGGAGTTTCGTATGTGGGAGCAGGATATAATGGCATCTTCTTAGAAGATTTCTGGGCCTATTCCGGAACAGCCGGAACGAATTCAATGGAAACGGCATCTGTTCAATTATACCCAAATCCTGTACAAAATCAACTCCATATTCACTCAGACGAAATGATAGCGTATTGTAGTATTCAATCGATGGATGGAAAACAACTTTTTGTATCTTCGGAACAAAGTAATCAATTGGAAGTAGATGTGTCCAAATTGCCCGAAGGCACTTATTTTTTTCAATACGAAATCAAGGGTAAGAAAACTGTGAAAACTTTTGTAAAATGCGACTAGTCTTTTCTTTCTTCATCTCTTTCGTGCTTTTTTCGTGTTCAGAAGCGGAAAAAACCAAAACACCACCTGTGACTCCCATAGAACGAACGGTTGCACCAGATAAAAACATGGAAGAAGTTGCTCCAAAATCACCTTCGATTGTTTCACGATATACCGTATCAACATTTTTACAACCCGAAGGATGGGGATATTACATCAGCGAAAAAGGCAAACAAATCATTAACCAAGAAACCATTCCAGGAGTTCCAGGAAATCAAGGATTTCAAACATCGGAAGAAGCGCTGAAAGTCGCTGAATTGGTGCGTTCGAAAATGGAGAAAGGAACATTTCCACCCACGATTTCGGAGGAAGAACTTCAAAAACTAGGAATTTCTTGGAGGAATTAAGTCACGCACACGGCTATTTAGCTGAAATCAACTAACTTTGCCTCCATGAAAAGATACCGAATTTCCGAGATTTTAGCTGAAAACTCACCATTGAAAGTTGGGGAGGAAATCAATGTAAAAGGATGGGTACGCGCCTTCCGTAGTAACCGATTCATTCAATTGAATGATGGTTCGTGCATGGCAAATATTCAAGCCGTTGTTGATTTTGAACAATGGGACGAAGCTCTTTTGAAGCGCATTACCACTGCTTCAGCATTATCATTGACTGGAAAATTGGTAGAATCTCAAGGTGCTGGACAGCAAGTTGAATTGCAAGTTGAACAGATAGAAATTCTTGGTGATGCTCATCCAGATGAGGTTCAAAAAACAGTCATGCAACCGAAACGCCATAGCTTGGATTTCCTGCGTGAACAAGCACATTTGCGTTTTAGAACAAACACGTTTGGTGCCGTTTTCCGTATTCGCCATTCCGTGGCTTTTGCGATTCATCAGTTTTTCAACGACCGTGGATTTTATTACTTACACACCCCCATCATTACGGGTTCGGATGCAGAAGGAGCGGGAGAAATGTTCCGTGTAACGACTTTAGACGCGAAGAATCCACCGTTAAACGAAGATGGTTCTGTTGACTTTAAAGAAGATTTCTTTGGGAAAGCAGTGAACTTGACGGTTTCTGGACAATTAGAAGCTGAATTAGCTGCGACGGCACTTGGACAAGTGTATACCTTCGGACCAACGTTTAGAGCTGAGAATTCAAATACGTCTCGTCACCTTGCAGAGTTTTGGATGATCGAACCGGAAGTTGCTTTCAATAACTTGAAAGACAACATGGACTTAACGGAAGATTTCCTAAAATATATTTGTTCGTTCATCCTCAACAATTGCTTGGAGGATGTAACGTTTTTAAGTGAGCGAGATGCACAAGAACAAACGCAAAAACCGCAAAATGAACGAAATGACATGACGCTATTGGAGCGCTTGAAATTTGTCATCGAAAATCCATTCAAACGTTTGACTTACACCGAGGCGATTGACGTTTTGATGAATTCCAATCATTACAAAAAGAAAAAATTCAAATACCCAGTAGAGTGGGGGATTGACCTACAAAGTGAACACGAGCGATATTTGGTCGAAAAAGAATTTAACTGTCCAGTGATTTTAACGGATTATCCAGCGAAAATCAAAGCATTCTACATGCGTTTGAACGAGGATGGAAAAACGGTGGCTGCCATGGATGTTCTCTTCCCTGGAATCGGTGAAATTGTTGGAGGTTCACAACGTGAAGAGCGTTATGATGTATTGCTTCAAAAATGCGAAGAATTCCACATTCCTGCAGAGGAGCTTTGGTGGTACATGGACACACGTAAATTTGGCACCGTTCCACATGCTGGATTCGGACTTGGATTTGAGCGCATGGTGATGTTTGTGACAGGAATGTCGAACATCCGCGATGTTATTCCTTTCCCTCGTACGCCTTTGAACGCTGAATTTTAATCTAGGCAATTCTTCCCGGCAATAAAACCAGTGGTCCAAGCCGCTTGGAAATTAAATCCACCCGTGATGCCATCGATGTCGAGTATTTCTCCCGCGAAATGCAATCCTGGAACGCGCTTGCTTTCCATGTTCCGAATATCAATGTTTGTCATTGCGACGCCTCCTGCTGTGACAAATTCTTCTTTGAAGGTCGTTT
>JBEDCT010000221.1:0-3096 GCA_041176665.1 Bacteroidota bacterium
ATTTAGAGCTAAGACTCGTTTTTTTGAGTTTTGTTACAATCAATTATGGTACTAACCTTCTTTCTCGTTGGACTTCTCCTTTAAGAATTGTTGGTGGCTTCCTACGCGTTTCATCATCCATCGTTTGACGAAGAAAGTTGCCAAGGCGATGATGGAGAAAACGTAATTAGAAGCGTATTTTTCAAATCCCTCCGTAAAGCATAAGTAAGTTACTGTTACGAATGAAACGCTGGCTACTGCTAACCAGAAGTAGCTCATGATGGTGTTGTATAGATTCATGTTATTTAAATTCTAATTCATTATCCAATTGGAATTTTCCAACAGGTTTTATTATTTCATATTTGCTGAAGTCCTGCTTCGTTCTGATGCCTTCTCCAAATAATGTGCCTTTCGGTGATCGAACCTTCACAGCGGACTTCGAGTAAATTGTACTATCGATTTGATTCCAATATAGTGCCTCGGTTTCCAATGTTTGTTTCTTCTCATAGTTATAGAGTCTTACGGAATCTCTCACCATCAGTGTTCCTTTTGTATTGTTTATTTCACCATAAAGGGCGGTTAATTTTGAAACGATTTCACCTTTTTCATTGAAAAAATGAACTTTTAAACTGTCCTTGATCTTCGTGATTTCCTCTTTTCCTCGAAACGTTTCTGCTAATGCAGCAAAAATCTCTACTCGTGCATATCCTTCGTCAGCGTAAATCATTTTGAGATTTTTGGTTGTTTCGTCAGGAGAATGCGCGTCAAAACTGATTCGTTCGATGGCATCTAAATCATTTTCACAAGAAGTTATTCCTGCAAGAAAAAGACCCACTAAGGTGATTAATCCAATTTTCGTTGTCTGAACCACTTGTCGAAATTGGAAGGTGCGAGGATGAAACCTAGATTCACGGAAACAAATTTCTCTTGTATACCGAAGGTTTGATTGCTGGAACGTGTTCCTAAGTTCACACTGAAGTTCACCGAGGATGCGGACATTTGAGCCATGATTGGCAGTCCCAATCCGAAGCTCACTGCAGATTCTTGGTATTGAATGGCATTCTTCGTGTAAGGTAGTGTTTGCGTGTAGTAACCCACACGATAGGTCATCTTTTCTAGTCCTTTCAGGGTGGAAATATTCTCCATTAAACGAGACTCTGGACTAAATTGAGCACCAAAGGAAAGACGTTGGAAATTGGTCATGCCAAAGTCCGGAATTAAGTCTTGAGCGTCGTGTTTCAACGACCCGAACTGATTAATAGATGCCAATAGGCTCAGTTTTGGGTGTAATTCTCTCGTTTGACGTTTCCATTTAGGGAGAAGCACGCTGTAGTTGAGTCCAAGTTGGAAACTAGAGGAGTTCAATAAGTGAACACGACTTCGACTAAATGCGATGGTATCGTAGGTTGAACTTGAATTGATATTCGATGCCGTATAAAATTCATCTTGGTATTCTCCAGTAATGGTTTGATTCGGGAGAAAAACAGCACTCAGACTGATTAAGTGATTTGTCCCTAATTGTTGTTGGAAATAGGCGCCTAGTTCATAATGAAACGAACGGATGATCAATGAATTTATGTTCAATCCACCTTGATTTGATCCGGAAGCGATTAATTTTGCCTGTCGCTCATTGGTGATTGTCCCGAATAAATACGAAGCGTTCGCTCCAAAGGATAGTTTCGTTTTGGGACGATAAACTAAGCCGTATGAATAGCCTAGAAATAAATCCTGAATAGCTCCGCTTCCTTTGTAGGTATATTCTAAAGAGTCAACACCTGTAAATATTTTGTCGATGATTTGGTATCCTCTTGCTGAATAAGGTTTTAATCCGAAAGCAAGTCCCATATTTTTTTTAATTCTGACACCTATGGCAATGTGATCAATCATTCCTGCGAATCCGATTTGTGTTTTCGTTTGCTCGGAGTAATTCGAAATTCTGGATTGAATACCATAAGAATAGAGGGTATTTCCGGTGCTGAGTGTATTGTATGTTGCTGGATTATAAAAATTTAAGATGGTTGAGTCAAACGCATTGATGGTATTTTTACCTAATGCATCGAAAATTCCGTGGTTTTGAGCAGAACTTTCACCTAATCCGTAATAGGAAGCCGGTTGATTCGTTGTTGATTGCGACCAAGTTTGTGAGAAAGCAAAAAGGATAAGGAAATTAAAGAGAATCTTCATTCAGACGGTAAATTTCTAGAATTCCTTCTAGGGTTAAGTGTTCGAGTACAAAGATGTTACTTTTTTGCTCGAAATCAAAATATCGCGCGTCTCCTCCAGTGAGGTAAACGTCTAAATCAGGGTATTTTGTTTGGTAAAGGTTAATCAACTGAGTGATTTCGGCCTTCCAACCGTTAAACACGCCGCTTTCGATGGATTCTTTCGTGTTTTTACCAATCAATTTGGAATTCGCATTGACAGGAAGCAAAGGTAATTTTGCAGTAAACGTTTGCAAGGAAAGCGCACGCATATTTAATCCTGGAGAAATCGATCCGCCTTCGTATACTTGTCTTTCGTTCATGAAGTCACATTTGATGCAGGTACCAAGATCCACCACCAATTTTGCTTTCGAAGGATTTTTGTTCGACACGGCTGCCATATTACACAGACGATCGATTCCCAAAGTTTCTGGGCTCAGGTAGTCGAGTTGATAGGGTAGGTTCATGTTTGCATGGATGTACATCTTGTTTTGAAAAAAATCTTCCAATGGTTTTTTCCATTCATCTGCTAACACAGACGAAATCACGATGGGAATGTTACCATCAAGTTCCTTCCAAGGAAAAGAGTTCAAATCGAAGCGTTTAACGCTTGAAATCACCCCGTTGTTCATTAGTCCAAGCTTTACTTGCGTATTCCCAGCGTCTAATAAATAAGCAGTTTTTTTGTCGCGCATGCCACAAAGTTAAGTAGCTTTCAAAGAAATTTACCTGACTTTTTGAATAGAAATAAAAAAAAGTGTTAAATTTGCCCACCAATAGTTGGTGCCTTAGCTCAGTTGGTAGAGCAAAGGACTGAAAATCCTTGTGTCCCTGGTTCGATTCCTGGAGGCACCACTAACAAAAAGTCCTGACGGAAACGTCGGGACTTTTTTGTTTACCCCGCTCCGCTGCAGTT
>JBEDCT010000222.1:0-3543 GCA_041176665.1 Bacteroidota bacterium
GTAAGCTTATATATCGGTAAAGCGTCAAACGTTTCCATGAAATTGGTGGACTTCGCTGGAAAGGTAGTGAGCGAAAAAGAATACGGATCGGTTCAAGGTAACTTTGAAGTCAACGTAAATACAAGCAACTTTAAAGCGGGTGTTTACTTCGTTGAATTAACAGCGGACGGAGAAACAACATCGAAAAAATTGATCATCGAATAAGATCAAGAAAATGTAAATAAGGAAAAGGACTGCTGAAAAGTGGTCCTTTTTTTTATGCGATGACGCGAATAGCTGCTTGGACTTTCTTTGTCTTTTGGCGGACTTCATCCATGTTTGAACCCGTGATGGTGACGTGACCCATTTTACGAAAGGATTTCGTGATTTCTTTTCCGTAGATGTGTGGGTAAACGCCAGGAATCGCCAGTATTTCCCTCAGTCCATCGTAAATAGCTGGACCTTCGAATCCTTTTTCTCCCACCAAGTTGATCATCGATCCACATTGGATGAGGGAAGTGTCGCCCAAGGGTAAGTTCAATATGGCACGTAAATGCTGTGCAAATTGAGAAGTGTGGCAAATTTCAATTGTGTGGTGTCCGCTGTTGTGTGGACGTGGAGCGATTTCATTCACCAATAAACTTCCGTCGTTCGTTAAAAAGAACTCTACAGCGAGCAATCCAACCATGTCCAGTTTCTGAATGATGTCTTTCGCGATCTCGTCCGCTTGCTGTTCAACGTTTGCGTCAACATCCGCAGGGGAGAACAAGAATTCCACCAAATTCGCTTCAGGATTGAATTCACATTCCACACAAGGGAAAGTCGTCATTTCTCCGTTTTCATTGCGGGCAACGATGACAGAAAGTTCTTTTTGAAAGGGAATTTTATTTTCAATGATGCTTGGAGCTTCGAAGGACTCACGTGCATCCGCTTCGGATTTCAAGATGTTTACTCCTTTTCCATCGTAACCACCTGTGCGTAGTTTGTGCACAATCGGATAACTTGCTTTGGAAAGTAAGTCCGAACGATTTTCAATAAGTGCAAAGGGAGCCGTTGGAATGTGTTGGTCCATGTAAAATTGCTTTTGCAATCCTTTGTCGCGAATGATCCGCAACACACGTGGCTGTGGATACACCTTCACGCCTTCGTTTTCTAGTGCTTCCAACGCTTCGATGGAAACATTTTCAATTTCAACGGTAATTAGGTCTTTGTCCTTTCCGAATGCATAAACCGCATCGTAATCCGTGATGGATCCACACGTAAAAGAATGGGCAAGATGCGCGCACGGAGCAGAAGAATCGCTGTCCATCATGTGTAGCTGAACATTCAAGTTTGTCGCCTCCTGAATGAGCATGCGTCCGAGTTGTCCACCACCAAGAACACCGACTTTCATTTTATTACCGTACCAAATTGCTTCCATGCAACAAAGATACAGCAAGGAAGTTAAACCAACGGAATTCAAAGAAAATTTTCAATTACGTCCACAAAATCGTACCTTTGCATACTTATGAAAGATGTGCGTAGTATTCATGACAAACAATTTCAATCCTATATTAGTGCAGCGGAAATTCAATCCGTAGTCGAAAGATTAGCACAGGACTTGGAAAAGGACTACCGCGGAAAAAATGTGATTTTTCTATCCATTTTGAACGGTTCCTTTATGTTTACAGCGGATTTAATGAAGCACATCGAGTCCAATGTCGAGATTTCCTTTGTAAAAGTGAGTTCATATCAAGGGACAAGCACAACTGGACGTGTAGATGAATTGATTGGATTAAATACAGACTTGAAACACAAATCGGTGGTGATTTTAGAAGACATTGTCGATACTGGAATTACCATTGATAAGGTCCTGACCTTATTGAGAACACAGGATGTCGAATCCATTGAAGTATGCACCTTGTTATTTAAACCAGAGGCATATTTGGGAAAAAACAAACCGAAATACATTGGGTTGGAGATTCCGAATAAATTTGTTGTAGGCTATGGTCTAGATTACAACGAATTAGGTAGAAATTTAAAAGAGATTTATCAATTAATAGACTGACATATGTTAAACATTGTACTATTTGGACCTCCAGGAGCAGGAAAAGGAACGCAATCGGAACGTTTGATTGAAAAATATGGATTGGTTCACCTTTCGACAGGAGACATTTTCCGTGCGAACATTAAAGGAGAAACCGCACTTGGGACATTAGCGAAAAGTTACATGGACCAAGGACAATTGGTACCGGATTCGGTAACGATTGATATGTTGCGTTCAGAAGTAGTAAAGCACGAGTCGCCACGTGGATTCATTTTTGATGGATTTCCGCGTACCAATGCGCAAGCAGAAGCACTAGATTTGTTCTTAAATGAATTAGGAACAGGAATCAGTGTGATGTTGGCATTGGAAGTAGAGGAGAGTGAGTTGAAAACGCGTTTGTTGAAACGTGCAGAAGTGAGTGGAAGAGCAGACGACGCGAATCCAGAAGTGATTGAAAAAAGAATCAATGTCTACAACCAAGAAACGGCTCCTGTAAAATCGTTTTATCACGCTCAAAATAAGTTTATATCCATCAATGGAATTGGAAGTATTGATGAAATTACTAACCGTTTGTTTCAAGAAATTGATTCAATTTAAAGCCTAACAATGGCATCTGACAATTTCGTTGATTACGTAAAAATCCACTGTACTTCCGGTAACGGAGGAGGAGGTTCTACACACTTTCGCCGTGAAAAATACATCCCAAAAGGTGGTCCTGATGGGGGAGATGGTGGACGTGGTGGACATATCTATTTGCGTGGAAATAAACAACTGTGGACCTTACTTCACTTGAAGTTCCATAAACACGTGAAGGCTGGACACGGCGCTCACGGTGCTGGAAACTTGAAGACAGGTTCACAAGGTGAGGACAAATACATTGATGTTCCACTCGGAACACTTGCGAAAGATGGTGAAACGGGTGAAGTACTATTCGAAATCACACAGGATGGAGAATTGGTGATCATTCAACCAGGTGGAAAAGGTGGAATGGGAAATAATAATTTCAAATCCCCGACCAATCAAACACCACGTTACGCGCAGCCAGGTGAATCTGGACTAGAAGGATGGAAGATTTTAGAAATGAAACTTTTAGCCGATGTTGGTTTAGTTGGATTCCCAAATGCTGGAAAAAGTACCTTGCTTTCTGTTGTTTCGGAGGCAAAACCGGAAATTGGCGATTACGCGTTTACGACATTGCGTCCAAACTTGGGAATCGTTTCCTACCGCGATCACCGTTCATTTGTCATGGCGGATATCCCGGGAATCATTGAAGGAGCGCACGAAGGAAAAGGACTTGGACTTCGCTTTTTGCGTCACATTGAACGAAATTCCTTGTTGTTGTTCATGATTCCAGCGGATAGTGATGACATTCGTAAAGAATACGGCATTCTCTTAAATGAGTTGAAACAATACAATCCTGAATTGTTGCACAAAGAACGTTTGTTGGCGATCACGAAAAGTGATATGTTGGACGACGTGATGATTGCGCAAATGAAAAAGGACATTCCGGATATTCCGTATGTATTCATTTCATCTGT
>JBEDCT010000223.1:0-3018 GCA_041176665.1 Bacteroidota bacterium
GAATAACATCACTAATTTCTTGACCTTTGAATTGTCCGACGATCAAAAAAGATTCGAAGGAAAGGTCCACACCTGGAGAGGTGAAATTCGAAAGATCTATTTAGAAAAAGTAGTGCGCTAAAGATTTTTATTTACTTCATTGTAAGATAGTTGTAAATCAAACGTATAAAAATCACTTTTAGTAGAATTCATTTCATCTTTTCATGACTTTGGTCATTTTTTTCAGCCACCGCGATTTAGTACCTTTGTGCTATTAATTATTTAATTCAACATAGCATGCAACTGTGGAATACATTAAATAAGGAGGAATTAGAAACGCATTTGCGTGAAGTGGGACATCAATTTATTACGATTTCCTTCTACCAATATGCGAAAATTGAGAATCCTCACTTATTCAGAGATCACTTATTCTTGATGTGGTCAAAATTGGAAGTCGTAGGAAGAACCTATGTCGCTCATGAAGGAATCAACGCTCAAATCGCTGTTCCAAAAGAAAATCTAAGTCAATTCAGAGAAGAATTATACGACATCGAATTTTTAAATGGCGTTCGTTTCAACTTCGCTGTAGACGATTCCGAAGCCGAATTCCCCTTTTTGAAGTTAAAAATTAAAGTACGCGATAAAATACTTGCGGACGGATTAGATGACCAAACATTCGATGTGACCAATAAAGGAAAACACTTGAATGCGCAAGAATTCAACGAATTAACAGAGAAACCCGACACCATTCTCATTGACTTTCGCAATCATTACGAATCCGAAGTTGGCTATTTCAAAGGAGCGATCCTTCCGGATGTAGATACGTTTAGAGAATCACTTCCGTACATCGAAGAAACTTACCTAAAAGGAAACGAGGATAAAAACATCGTCATGTATTGCACCGGTGGTGTACGTTGTGAAAAAGCTTCTGCATGGTTCAAACACCGCGGATTCCAAAATGTCCATCAATTAGAAGGAGGCATCATTAAATACGCCAACGACGCCAAAGAACAGGGTCTTGAGAATAAATTCATTGGAAAGAACTTTGTTTTTGATGAGCGCCGAGGAGAGCGTATTACGGAGGACATTATTGCCGTTTGCCACCAATGCGGAGAACCGGCGGACACGCACACCAATTGTGTGAACGATGCCTGTCATTTGCTCTTCATTCAATGTGACTCCTGTAAGTCGAAAATGGAAAACTGCTGCTCCTCTGAATGCCTGGATACCATCCACTTACCGGAAGATGTTCAAAAAGAACAACGCAAGGGAATTGAGAACAGCAATCGAATTTTCAAAAAAGGCCGATCAAATAAACTTCCCTTTAAACACAATCCTGAAAAACCCTTATCTTTGATTGAACTTTCAACTAGAGACAAGTGATTTTAGCTATAAACTGGACCGTTGATTCGGAAATTATTGATGGGTGGCGAACGCCTAACCTCTATGGATTATTATTTGTAACTGGACTCGTTCTCGGTTATTTCGTGGTGAAACGCATGTTCAAAAAAGAACAAATTAGCGATGAACTATTGGATAAACTTGTTTGGTTCATGATTCCAGCAACAATTATTGGTGCACGACTAGGACATGTGTTTTTCTATGGTCCTTTATTTGACGAAATCCAAAACGGTGTGGTTGTCGACAGAGGTTACTTATCGCATCCAGCAGACATTTTTAAAATATGGGAAGGCGGATTGGCAAGTCACGGTGCTGCCCTAACGATTCTCCTTTCCTTGTGGTATTATTCTCAAAAAGTATTAAAGCGTCCCTACTTGTGGATGCTCGACAGAATTTCTGCTCCTGTAGCGATTGGTGCGACGTTTATCCGCCTTGGAAATTTAGTGAATCATGAAATGGTTGGAGATGTAACAAACGTTCCATGGGCTTTTAAATTTCAAAACTATTGGAACGACCAATTGCATATGTACGATCCTACACCCAGACATCCCGCGCAATTGTATGAAGCCATTTGTTACCTGATCGCCTTTTTCATCCTCTTATTTTTGTATTGGAAAAAAGAAAAGTTCAAACAGCAAGGATTCATTTTTGGCTGGTTCTTGATCATGATTTTTGGCGCAAGATTCTTTATTGAATTCGTCAAAATTGGTCAAACAGCACGAGACTTTGAGTTGACACTAAACACCGGACAGTTGTTAAGTATCCCATTTGTATTGATTGGCATTTATTTGGTTTATCGTTCGACAAAAAACAAGCAAGTAGCATGAGAAAACTGTTCCTAACACTTATCGGAGCTTGCGTCATACTTTCCGCTTGTCAATCTTCTAGTAAAGAGAAAAAGGCGGCAAAACAAGTAACTCCCATTCCAAAAACGGAGGTAAAAAAAGATCTTCCCGCAGAAAGTGAAGCGAAGTTGATCAAAGGAATTTTCTCCATCGTTGCTGGAAAAGGAGCTGATACATCGACCAGTTTTATTTCTTACGTCTTTTATGAGGACAAAGGAAACTTATCCGTTTGGCAACAATCCATCAACAATTTTATCAAAAAAAGCTTGTACCGTGCTGAAGGATCTCCCATTTCGAAAGATCCACTTACCGTTAAGATGATTGAAAAATCCATGAACGATTTTAAGCGCTACGCCAATCGTCATAAGAACGAATACGAAATGACCTATTCCATGTCTGAGGAATATTCCATCGAGGATTCACATAATGAATTTACCACCTTAACTGAGGTGTCGAGTTCGTACGAAGGTGGTGCACATGGAATGTATGGAAGAGGATATTATCAATTTGACAAACGCACCGGAAAAGAGTTGACTTTGAAAGATTTTGTTTCGGACATAAAGGAATTCAATCGCATTGCCGAAAAGTACTTCAAGAAGTCCCAAGGGATTCCTGCAAACGTCAGCGTAAACTCTAAAGATTACTCCTTCGACTTTTGGTTTGAAAACGACCAATTTGCGTGCAACGACAATTTTTATTTTGATGAAAAAAGCATGCATTTCCTGTTTGTGCCATATGAAATCACCAATTATGCGGCGGGAGAGATTGAGTTCAGTATTCCCATGAATAAAAT
>JBEDCT010000224.1:0-4568 GCA_041176665.1 Bacteroidota bacterium
TCTTTCCAATTCACAGTATTTCTGGTCGCGTTTTAGGCTTTGGGGGACGCACCTTGCTTGCAGATAAAAAAATCGCAAAGTATTTTAACTCTCCAGAAAGCATCATTTACAATAAAAGTGAAATCCTTTATGGATTGTACTTTGCTAAAGGTGATATCGTTAAGTACGATGAATGTTTACTGTGTGAGGGATATACCGATGTGATTAGTATGCATCAAGCAGGAATGCAGCATGTCGTGTCCTCTTCAGGGACTTCCTTAACCAAAGAACAAGTACGATTGGTGAAACGCTATACCAAGAACCTAACGATTTTATATGATGGTGACGCCGCTGGAATCAAAGCGAGTTTCCGTGGGATAGATTTGATTTTAGAGGAGGGGATGAATGTGAAAGTTGTTCTTTTTCCCGATGGCGAAGATCCGGATTCGTTTTCGAAAACACGTAGTTCAAGTGAACTAGAAGACTACATCAAATCTCATAAGCAGGATTTCATCACCTTTAAGGCCTCGATTCTACTATCGGATGGTGTCAATGACCCAATTCGTAAGTCCGAATTAATCAAGGAAATTGTACACTCTGTCTCGTTAATACCGGATCAAATTACTCGTAGCGTTTATATTCAAGAAATTGCTCGTCAGTTTGACATTTCTGAATCCATTGTCAACAACGAACTCATGCGCTTGAGGAAGTCGACTATGGCGAAACAACTGCAAGAGCCGATGTTAAATGAGATTCAACTTCCGAAGGAAAGCGCTCAACTTCTTCAGAATGAATTAGCCGTTCAAGGTCAAGAAACGAAAGAGTCTGGGCTAGAGATTAAGCACGAGGATGAAATCATTCGTTTAATGGTAAAATATGGCACACGTGAGGTGCTGATTAAGGAAGTTGGAAACGAGGATAAATCTACGAGCGTCATTGAACTGATTATTCAAGAAATTGAAAGCGACGATTTACGAATCGAACAACCGCTTTACCGAGAAATTTATGGTTTGTTCATGGATGGAGTGAAGGACAACACGCTTTTATCTGCTTCATATCTTAAGCGCTTGGAAAATCAAGAAATTGTCGCATACGTAAGCGATTTGGAAAGTGATAACCATGAATTAAGTTATAATTGGGTCGGCAAATACAACATTCACACGAAATCCGAGGCAGATAATTTGTACGAATCAGTGATGAACGCTATTTACCACTTTAAACTCATCAAAGTTGAGCAGCATATTCAAGGATTACAGCGTGAATTAAAAGATAAAAATCCTCAAGGTGAAGATTTAATCTTGTTGTTGTCTGAACAAATGGTCTATGCAAAGGTAAGAAAAGAGTTTTCCGAAAAATTAGGTAGGATTATCACACGTTAGTATGCTGAGCACAACACTTTTCCATATTGGTCCATACAAAATTTGCTTTTGGAATTTGGTCTTTTTGACGCTCATTTTCCTCGTTGCTGCCATTTTGCGCCGAATCGTTCATCGCTTATTAAAACGTTACGTTCAAACGGCTCAAATCAATTTAGAGGGACGACAATTAGCTTGGTTGAAGTTGTTGAGTCAAAGTGTTTATCTGATCGCGATTTATGTTGCTGTTTTAAGCTTTAAGTTTAATAATCAGAATGTGACATTCAAGAAATTTCTAACGTATAAATTCATTGATTTAGGGGCCATTAAAATTGACTTCGCTGATTTGTTAATTATCGTTTCTGTCTACTTCGGGGCACGCATAGTTGTGAACTTGAGTAAATTGTATATTGGACGAAAATTCAAGCGAAATACGAACTATGATCCGGCATCGGAATATGTGTACATTCAAATAGCGAAATATGTCATTTATGTATTTTCCATCTTATTTTGCTTCCAACTACTGAACATAGACCTAGTAATTATCCTCACGAGTTCGGTTGGACTCTTAGTCGGAATAGGATTGGGGTTGCAAGATGTGTTTAAAGACATGATCGGAGGAGTGGTTTTATTAGTAGAAGGTAATTTGAGGGTAGGAGACATCGTTGAGATTCACGGTTCATCTAAAAACTCACAGAAATCTTCAGACGCCATCGTGGCAAAAATCTTGAGAATTAGTGTTCGAACGACTCAGATTCAAACGCGCGAAGGAAATGTCCTCATCATTCCAAATACCCGGTTGACACAAGAGCAAATTGAAAATTGGAGTCATGGTTCTGAATTAACACGATTTAAAATTAACGTAACGGTAGATTTTGGCGCGGACACAGAATTAATCAAGCGTTTATTAGTTCAAGCGGCAATGGCGCATCCAAAAGTGAAAAAAAATCACCCTGTTTTTGTGAGTTTGGCAGATTTCGGGGAAAATGGTTTAGGCTTGGAATTAATTTTCTGGGCAGACCATAGTTGGGATATCGATATTTACAAGTCGGAAATTCGTTTTGAAATCGATCGATTGTTCCGAGAATACAAAATAGCCATTCCATATCCACACAGAACGATAAGTCAAGCTTGACTAATCTCTAAGTAAATAAAGGTAACGCTGTATGGTATTTTCTATCCCTAAATAAAGGGCGTCAGAAATAAGCGCGTGTCCAATCGAAACCTCGTCTAATTGGCGCACGGATTGCTTGAAAAACCGCAAGTTCTCTTGATTTAAATCATGTCCAGCATTGATCTCTAATCCAATCGAAACAGCAAACTCAACGGCGTCGATGTATTCTTTGATAGCCGCTGATGGATTTTTCACAAATTGCTCTGCATATGGACCTGTATAAAGTTCGATTCGATCAGCCCCTGCTTTCTTTGCGAGCTCAATCCAATGTTTATTGGGTTCAACAAATAACGATGTCCGAACACCTTTGGAAGAAATTTCGTGAAGTATTTCACGTAAAAAAGATTGATGCTTCTCTGTATCCCAGCCAGCATTGGAGGTAAGAACATCTGGCCCATCCGGTACCAACGTTGCTTGATGTGGACGAATATCCGTGATTAACGTCAAATAACGTGCATCTGGATATCCTTCGATGTTGTATTCTGTGGTGACGACCTTTGCTAAATCATAGGTGTCCTGTGTGGTAATGTGACGTTCGTCTGGTCGCGGATGAACAGTGATTCCTTGCGCACCAAATCGCTCACAGTCCATAGCGAACTGAACGACATTCGGCATTTGTCCACCTCGAGCATTTCGAAGCGTCGCAATTTTATTGATGTTCACACTTAGTCTTGTCATGGCACAAATTTTGACATACAAAAGTAAGAACTCTGAAAGGATTTTACTACTTTGGCGACGCGTATGAGAGCAATTGATTTAATAACAGACGAAATACCACCTCTAATCCATACGGATTCAGGTGAAAAGGCCTTGAGTTGGATGGAGGAATTTAAAGTTTCACACCTTCCTGTGCTCAAAAATGGCAACTTCGTTGGGGTTGTTTCGGAATCAGATATACTCGATCACCTCAATCTAGATGAAAATCTCGATCACTTATTTCAGCATTTGCCACGACCATTTATTTTTGGCCATGCTCACATGTACGATGTCATAGCCAAAATGGCAGAGTTTAAATTAAGTGTCATTCCTATTTTGGATCAACAAGAGAATTACCTCGGGTGTTGCAGCGTTTACCATGTGATGACACTTTTAGCAAATACAGGAAGCATTAAAGAAAATGGTGGAATCCTTGTTTTAGAGATGAACGCCAGTGATTACACCTTATCTCAAATTGCCCAAATTGTTGAAAGTAACAATGCTCGAATTCTGAGTGTTTTCATGACTTCACACCTGGATTCAACTAAAATAGATGTTACCCTTAAAGTTAACACCTACGATCTAAGTAGCATAATCCGAACATTTGAACGATACGATTATTTGGTAAAAGCATCCTTTAAAGATGGTGATGGAGATGAGGACATGCAATGGCGATATGATACATTAATGCAATACTTAAAAATGTAATCATGAAAGTAGCGATTTACGGTAGAAAGATTAATAAGCAATCAAGTGCATCCTTCCTAGAAGTTTTAAAGCACATTGAAGACTTTGGTTGGAAAGTAGTTTTGGAAGAAGAGCTAAAAGAACAACTTATTGCAAAGGCAGGAATTTCAACTTCCTATGAAACGTTTAACAACCACAAAGATTTTCATGCCGGACTCGATTTATTAATTAGTTTGGGTGGTGATGGAACCTTTTTGAAAGCAGTTTCCTTTATTCGAGATTCAGGCGTGCCGATTATGGGGATTAATACAGGACGATTGGGATTCTTATCCAATATTTCAAAAGATCATATCTACAACAAATTAGCACAAGTTAGGGACAAACAATTCGAGTTTCAAAAACGTTCCTTGTTGCGTGTTTCTACAGTTGATGATGTTTTTGGCGAAGATAATTTTGCATTGAATGAGCTGACATTACAGAAAAAAGACACGTCTTCCATGGTGACAGTTCATGCTTATTTAGATAAAAAATTCTTGAATTCTTATTGGGCGGATGGATTAATTGTATCCACGCCAACAGGCTCAACGGCTTATAGTCTTAGTTGCGGTGGGCCCATCATAACACCTGGATGTCAAGTACATATACTTACACCAATTGCTCCTCACAACTTAAATGTC
>JBEDCT010000225.1:0-11322 GCA_041176665.1 Bacteroidota bacterium
TTTTATCGTTTCGAGATCTCTACGTACTCACGACTCGTTTCACCGATATAAATCTGACGTGGACGACCGATTGGTTCTTTGTTCTCTGTCATTTCTTTCCATTGAGCTATCCATCCTGGCAGACGTCCTAATGCGAACATCACGGTAAACATTTCAGAAGGAATTCCTAATGCTTTATAAATGATTCCTGAATAGAAATCTACGTTTGGATATAAGTTTCTTGCTTTGAAGTATTCATCTTCCAAGGCAACTTTCTCTAATTTTTTCGCGATGTCCAATAATGGATCATTCACACCTAATTTTTCCAATACCTCATCACACGCTTTTTTGATGATATTCGCACGTGGATCGAAGTTTTTGTAAACTCGGTGTCCGAAGCCCATTAAACGGAATGGATCTTCTTTATCTTTCGCTTTCAATACCCATTTGTCAACATTTCCACCATCGTTGTGAATTTGCTCCAACATTTCGATTACTTCTTGGTTCGCTCCACCATGTAGCGGACCCCAAAGAGCAGAGATTCCTGCAGAAACGGTTGAGTATAAATTCGCTTGAGATGATCCAACGATACGAACCGTTGACGTCGAACAGTTTTGTTCGTGATCAGCATGCAGAATCAACAAAGTGTTCAATGCGCTTACCACTACTGGATCCACTTTGTAATCCTCTGTTGGCATCGCAAACATCATGTACATGAAATTCTTGCAATAATCGAATTCATTCTTCGGGTACATAAATGGATGACGAATCGAATTTTTGTAAGCCCATGCTGCTAACGTTGGCAACTTTGCAATCAAACGGTGAATCGTTAAATCTTTCGCTTCTTTACTTCTATTTGGATCCAACGATTCTGGATAGAACGTAGCTAATGAAGATATCATCGAAGAAAGGACACCCATTGGATGTGCTTTGGAAGGATACGCTTCAAAAAAACGTTTCATATCCTCATGAACCAAGGTGTGTTTCTTGATGCTGCCCTCGAATTGATCAAATTCAGTTTGTGTTGGAAGATTCCCATAAATGAGAAGATATGCAACTTCAATGAACGAAGCTTTCTCCGCTAATTGCTCAATTGAATATCCTCTGTAATGTAGAATTCCCTCTTCGCCATCTAAGAAAGTGATGGCACTTTTTGTTGCTCCGGTATTTTTGTATCCCGTATCCAAGGTAACGTATCCAGTCATATCTCTCAACTTAGAGATATCGATGGCTTTTTCGTTTTCTGTACCTGTTATGACTGGAAGTTCATATACTTTCCCGTCAAGTTCTAATTTGGCTAGTTCACTCATTTTTTTCTGTCGAAATATGTGTTTTGTATAAAAGTTTGCCCTAAATTACAAAAGAAACAGCGAATTCCGTTTCTCTCACCTAAATTAATAACAATTTAGTGACACTTGTCGTCAACTATAAGTTTGCCTCAATGAAAGTCAACATTAATTGAAACAAGTGATTACGCGTATTTCCACCATAAATTCCGTGGTTTTTATTCGGATAAACAAATAATTCAAATTGCTTATTCGCTTTTACCATAGCACTCGTCATATCCATCGTGTTCTGAAAATGCACGTTGTCATCCGAGGACCCATGGATCAATAAATATTTACCCTTTACATTATCCACATAATTGATCGGTGAATTTCGGTCGTATCCATCTGCGTTTTCTTGAGGTGTTCGCATGAAACGTTCTGTGTAAATATTGTCGTAATAACGCCAGTTTGTTACGGGCGCCACTGCAATCGCCATTTTGAAGACATCCGCTCCTTTTGTAATTCCTAAGGAAGCCATGAATCCACCATAACTCCATCCCATTATTCCAACGCGACTAGCATCTACAAAGGAATTTTTTGCGTATTCTTTCACGGCATTCATCACGTCCTCGATTTCCAATTTACCTAATTGCAAATACGTGCTTTTCTTGAATTCCGCACCTTGATACATCGTTCCTCTTGGATCCACCTGAAATACGATGTATCCTTTTTGGGCCAACAGTTGATGAAAGAAATAATCATTCCCATCCCATGCATCCAATACCTCGTTGTGTCCTGGTCCTCCGTATACATTGACATACATTGGGTATTTCTTCGAAGGATCAAATCCAACCGGTAAAATAACCGAAGCATTTAACTTTACGCCATTCGCATTGACTTCGATAAACTGTTTTGTGGATAAACGCTCTTTTTTCAATTTATCCATAAAGGCTTGATTGGACTCCAATTCACGAACAACGGATCCATCACTTTTACAAAGTCTATATACTGGGGCTTGATTTGCATTGGAATACGTATGAATAAAATAATGCATTCCGTTAAGAAATTCTGCCTCGTTGTATCCAATTTTTGGTGTTAAGTCGCGTTTGTTCGCACCACTTGTTTCTACCGAATAAATAGATTTGTGAATCGCTCCTTTTTCTGCCGAGCTGAAATAAATTTGTTTTGATGACTCATCGAATCCAAGAAAATCAATCACATCCCATGGGCCACTTGTAATCTGTTTTACGGATCCATCAAAATTCAACTGATAAATATGACGGTATCCACTTTCCTCACTTGTGCGAAGAATGGATTTGCCATCCTTTAAAATCAACAGATTGTCATCAATGTCAATGTAGGTTTTAGATTTCTCCGTAAAGAAGATTTTACTCGTAACTTTTCCTTTAACGACATCTACTAACCAATAATTCAATTCACTTTGATGGCGGTTCATGGTCTGAATAATCAATTGATTGGATGCTGTTGACCAATTCAATCGTGGAATGTACTCGTAGGTCCCTAATGAAATTTGTTGTGCTTTTTTACTGTCTAAAGAAACGCAATGTGCAGTGACCACACTATTTACTTCTCCCGCCTTAGGATACTTAAACGTATATGCCTCCGGATAAAGTCCACCGTAAGAATCCATACTATATTCCGGAACCTTCTTTTCGTCAAATCTCAGATAAGCAATGTATTTACTATCAGGGGACCAACCATAGGCTTTGGTAATGGAAAACTCCTCTTCGTATACCCAATCCGTTGTTCCGTTGATGATCTTGTTTCGTTTACCATCCTCCGTTAATTTCTCTACCTTTCCAGTTGCAAGTGTCTTTACGAAAAGGTCGTTTCCATGAATAAAGGAAACTTTTGTCCCATCTGGAGAATACTCTGCTAAAGTTTGTGGTGAGTGTTCTGGGTCAAGCGGTGTTAATTTTTGTGACGTTAAATCATACAAGTAATAAACAGCCTCGTAACTGCGTCGGTAAATCGACTCTACATTTGTCAATAACAGGACTTTCGTTTCATCCGAATTAAATTCATAATCATCAAACGCTAGTTTTTTACCATCAACCAAAAGCTTTGCACCGTCCAAAACAACCGCTCCTTTATCATTCACATCATTTAAACTGAATTTATAAATCGAATTACCATCCTTTACATTCGTATAGTGTTCCCCATCGTTCATGGACTTAAAGCCCCCTACGCGCTTTGGATTAAATTCATAATTTTTCCAAATTCGCTCAACCGTAAGGTCTTGAGAGAAAATAAGGGAATAAAAAAGTGTAAAAACGAGAAGAAGACTATTTTTCATAATGGATTATTTGAAGCCCGAATTTAAGTTTTTAACTTGGATTAAACAACTGGTTCGATTAGCTAACATTCAATTCATGAAAGTTTAACCTTAAAGTTTATTTCTTTTCAAAAAAACACCTAAATTTGTTTCAACTTAACACGTGTCCTCCTTGATGCATCCTTGCTGAAACCACGTGGTAAGAATAATGACTTCATGACTTATTATCAAACGAAAAGAGTCATGTTGCTTGTTTTTATTGGATCATGAAAAAAATTTTACTTTTTATCGTAAGTGTTTTAACACTAAATGCAACTGCTCAAAACTGTTCTGAATTATTTATTTCTGAGTATGTGGAAGGATGGTCAAACAACAAAGCCTTAGAAATTTATAATCCAACGTCGAATCCAATCAACTTGAATGGTTATTTTGTTGCACGTTATTCCAATGGTGCTACAACTGCTACAGTAGCTAATTCGATTCAATTGTCTGGAACCATCGCTGCACATGATGTATACGTTGCGGTTCTTGACAAACAAGATCCACTTGGAACAGGTCAAGAAGCACCTGTTTGGGATTCTTTACAAGCACGCGCTGACGGATTTTACGCTCCTATTTACAATACTTCCAATTCGTTTTACTGGAATGGTAACGATGCCGTTATGTTAGCAAAAGGAACATTGCCTTCAACGTCAACAACCTTGATTAACGCTACCAACGTAACTGGATTTGCCATTGTGGATTTATTCGGAAAAATTGGAGAAAATCCAGCGAACGAAACGGGAACATCTTCTGGTAACGACGGAGCTTGGTCTTCACAGTTTCCATATAGCACTGGTTTAGGCGTGTTGATTACGAAAGACCATTCCATGATTCGTAAATCAACTGTCGTGAAAGGATCCACAACGAATCCTTCCTTTTTTGATCCACTTTTGGATTATGATTCTATTCCACCGGTGATTGTACGTTTAGACGCAAACGGTGATACTCTTTTTGGTACAAGTGGGAATCCAATTCTTGATGGTAACTGGAGTTCATTAGGCACACACAACTGTTCGTGTAATCCAGCTTCTGTAAACGAAAATGAAACAACTACATTGAGTATTTACCCTAATCCAAGTAATGGACTTGTAAATATTAAAAGCAATGGTTCTATTCGTAAAATTCAGGTGTTGAATTCACTAGGACAAACCATCTACACGCAAGCGAACATCGGAACAAAACCGGTTATCTCGCTTGACTTGAGTGATTTCAGTGGAGTTTACCTCATTCGAATGACAGATGTTAACGGACAACAGATGATCCGTAAAATCATCCTAAGATAAGTACGACACCTTACTGTCCTACTCGAAAACACATGAAATATTTTATTCTTATTCTTTTCGCATGCCTTGCTGAATGGAGTTTCAGTCAGGGTAGCGCAAAAATCACTGGCGAGGTTAGTGAGAATGCTACGAACCAACTTTTAAGCGGCGCTAAAATCACCCTTTATAACAATAATGGTATTGTGATGAAAAGAGCCTTGACTAATTCTCAAGGTATTTATGAAATGGCCAACGTCACTTACGGTGATTATTCGATTGTATTTAAAATGATCGGGTTTGATTCCATGGTTCAAAAAATTCAAGTTACGAATCCAATCTTGACAGTGAATTTTTTCATTGGAGCTAGTCAAGAATACCGAGAAATCAAAGTGATTGGTAACTTAGCCGGATCTCAAAATGTACCTGTTGCCGTTACTAAAATCCCATTACAGAAAATCACAGAAGAACTTGGATCTCGGGATCTACCGATGTTGCTAAATGGTACTCCAGGAGTATACGCTACGCAACAAGGAGGTGGTGACGGTGATGCACGCATCAATGTTCGTGGATTCGATCAACGAAACGTCGGAGTCATGATCGACGGCGTTCCTGTAAATGATATGGAAAATGGTGCCGTTTATTGGTCCAATTGGTTTGGACTCGATGCCATTACCGCGCAAATGCAAGTACAACGTGGACTGGGAGCGACTAAAATCGCTATGCCTTCCATTGGAGGAACAATCAATATCATTACACAAGGAGTTTCCAATAAACCCGGTGGTACATTTCGCCAAGAGTACGGAACAGGAAATTTGTTGCGCTCTACCCTATCTTACAACACAGGAATGACGAATTCCGGGTGGGGATTAACGTTTTCCGCATCCTACAAACAAGCAGATGGTTGGGTTTACGGAACGCCCAGTCAAGGAAAATTTGGATACATCAAGGTTTCAAAGAAATTGGACAAACACTTGATGACCTTATCCGCTTTTGCTGCACCACAAGAACATGGACAACGTTCTTACACTCAAGCAATTCAATATTTTGATGAAGGTACCGCAAGAGATTTAGGTGCGCCGATAGACACCAATATGATTTTCTCGGATATGGGAATACGTTTCAACCAACATTGGGGAAACCAAACGGATAGTCTCGGTAAAAAACAAATACTGAATGAAAGACTAAATTTCTATTCCAAACCACAATTTACCCTAAAGGACTTTTGGACGGTTAACGATAAATTATCCATTTCGAATATTGCGTATGTTTCTATTGGACGCGGTGGAGGAACGAGTATTTTCAATTCATCTGCATTATTGCGCGATTCAACAGGCACCGTAAATTGGGACCTAGTGATTCAAGAAAACAAAATCAACTCACTTTTTGGCACACCAAATACGGATCCCATTTATCATCCAACAGAAATAAAATCTAGTCAGATATTGTTAGCAAGCATCAATAATCACTTCTGGGCAGGATACTTAAGTCAATTTAATTACACCTACTCCAAAAAATTAGAGTTTTCTGGAGGAATTGATTTTCGCTATTACCAAGGAGCACATTATCAAGTGATCACAAATTTGCTCGGTGGAGATTACTTTGTCAGTACAGCGGATAAAAACGATGCGGATCCGATGCAACGCGTAGGAGATAAAATTGCAAAAAATGCCTTCAACGCCGATCGCGATGGGATTGTACAATGGACAGGTGCTTTCGGACAAATGGAATACACAGGTAAAAAATTGTCCTACTTTGTCAATGTATCAGGTATTTTAAATGGATATAAAGGAGTTGATCGTTTCCAAAAACGTGTACTTGATTTAGGTGATACGGTTTTAAGAATTGGTGCATTGGACACCATCACACATAATGGTGTAAGCTATGATGCAAGCAACAAAGAATTAAAGTATTACGCAACGGACTGGAAATTCCTTCCTGGATTTACCTTTAAATCAGGATTAAGTTACCAAGTGCAGAAGTATGCGACAGCTTATGTGAATGTTGGATTCCTCAACCGCACCCCACAATTTTCAAATGTCATAGATAATAACACAAATAGTTTCTTCGGTGAAATCGTGAATGAAAAGATTCTGTCTGCAGAAGGTGGATACAACTTTGCGAAAGAGAAATTTGGTTTCAATGTCAATGCATATGCGACCAACTGGAAAAACAAACCTTTTCCATATGGTGTTGCCGTTCCTGATCCAAATGATCCGTCAGAATTTATTCGTATAAACATCAATGGAATGGATGCCGTTCACTTGGGAGGGGAATTCGATGCTGCCTTTAAATTTTCCAAAAAATTATCCGGAGATATCATGGTTTCCATCGGACAATGGTATTGGAATTCTTCTAAAACAGTATTTGTCCCTCAATACGATTCACTCGAATTCAGCTTCGACGCAAAAGGTGTCCATGTAGGTGACGCCGCTCAAACAGCAATGGCTGCTGCGTTGCGCTATGAACCAATCAAAAATGGATACTTGAAAGTGCAATTCCAATATTTCGATCGCTATTATGCCAACTTCGATCCATTCACACTTCAAGGTGCAAATGGTGGACGAGATTCATGGAAAATGCCATCTTATGCCCTGTTAAATGTTTTTGCTGGATATAAATTCCCGTTCAAAACATTCTCTTTATTAACAACTGCAACCATCACAAACGCTTTAAATACCACGTATATATCCGATGCAACAAATAATGCAAATGATATTTACAACAACTTCGATGCGCAATCTGCAACCGTCATGTTTGGTGGTGGATTTCGTTTTAATGTTTCACTAGCAATACAATTTTAATTATGACAAAAGGAATACTTAGTTTTTTCGCTTTATTCACTGTTCTCAGTTTAAAAGCACAAACAATTTCGCAAGTTCGAAACTTAGGAATAGGTCAAACAGTTACTGTTACGGGTGTTGCTACAAATGGCAGTGAACTTGGAAACATTCGTTACATTCAAGATGGTACCGCTGGAATCGCTTGTTACGGATCTATCGTTTCCTCTGTTCAGCGTGGGGACTCCATTACAGCAACAGGCGTTTTATTTGACTTTAGTGGTTTATTGGAATTGTCACCAACATCGAATGTGATTAATCATGGACCGGGTGTTTTGCCGCAAGCCCAAATTATCCCATTTTCTAGCGGAAATGAATCCTTAGAAGCACAATTAGTGCGTTTTGATAATGTGACATTTGTACAAACAGGAAGCTTTGCTTCGGGAAACAGTACCGTTCAAGTTACTAATGGCACGGCTACTTTTGACGTTCGTGTTAACGGTTCAACAAATATTGATGGAACAGCGATTCCTACAGGACCCATTTCCATTGTTGGAGAACTTGGTCAATTCAATGCAAACTATCAAATTGTCCCTAGAAATTTATTAGACATTTTCCCTTACGTTGCTCCCGCAAGAGAGATTAATGTGAAGGTAAATGGTTCGACTGTATTAAATAACGATACCTATGTCGTAGGAACAACTGCAGCAACCACCGTGACCATTGAAAATACAGGAGTTTCCGCTTTGACACTTTCAGGAGTTACCTTTACAGGTGCAAATGCCTCGGAATTCGGAATAAACTTAACAACAGGAACAGTCGCAGGATTAGGAAGTAATAACTACTCCCTTACTTTTACTCCAACTGGAACAGGTACACGAACAGCAACTATTTCCATTGCAAATAATGACAGCGATGAAAATCCATACATCATCAACCTATACGCAATTGGTACAAACAACTTGGCAACAGAACCTACAACGAATCCAACGAATTTAACCTTTCCTTTAGTGAAAGCTTATACTATTGGTGGACAATACACTGCTGCTCCAAATGCTGAAAATTACATCGTACTTTGGAAAAATGGTGGAGCTGTAACAGCAATGCCTACCGATGGAACAAGTTACAAAAGAGGAGATGTTGTTGGTGATGCACGTGTGGCTTACATTGGAAGTGGAACAGGATTCACTCCACGTGGAATCATCGCCAATCAAAACTACCATTTTGCTGTCTATTCTTACAATGGTCCTGTTGGATTTGAGAACTACAAAACAACTACACCCGCAATTGGTAACGTAACAAGTCAAGGAGAACAAATTGGAAACTATTATTCAGGTATCAACTCTGGATCTTCTACTTTCTTAAGTGATTTAAGCGCCTTAATCAACCCTCACACTGTTGTTTCTTATTTCAATTACAAAACCACCGTTATGAATCAATTTGAAATTCGTGATACAACGAACGGACAGTCATTCGTAACGTGTGTGTACTCAGGGGAGCGTAAAGTATTTGACGAGCCATTTGATTGGACAGCACAAGGATATTCTAGAGAGCACACGTATAGTCACTCTTGGATGCCAACATTTCCAGCTAACAATCCAGAGCTACCGGAATACAGTGACCAACACAATTTATGGCCAACGAACTTACAACAAGCAAATACACCGAGAAGTAATCTTCCTTTAATGGACATCGATGGAACAATTGTATTTACTTACTTGGAAGGTCGAGTAGGTTATAGCGGGAATCAATTGGTTTACGAACCACGCGCTGCTCAAAAAGGAAATGCTGCTCGTTCTATTTTCTACATGGCAACTGCGTATAACAGTCAAGGTGGAAACAACTGGCAAATTCCAGCTAATCAAAGTCAAGAGTCTTTGAAAACATGGCACTACAACGATTTACCTGATAACTATGAAATTGCACGAAATGAATTTATTTTCAGCAAGCAAGCAAATAGAAATCCTTATGTTGACTCGGTTAACTTCGCTTGTCATGTGAATTTCGCTAACATGAGCTATGTGACTTGTGATGCTGGAATCGATGAAAAATTAGCTGCTAATTTCTCTGTATTCCCAGTTCCAACTTCCGACAAATTGTTTGCACAAGTTAACGGATTAGAAATCGTTGAATATACGATAACAGATATGCAAGGAAGAGTGATTAAATCTTCTTCAAACGTTCAAGTTCCTGTATTGGAAATTGAAACGACTGAATTTAAATCTGGAATGTACATTCTTCAAGTTGGAACGACCTTTGGTCAAGTTCAACGTGAATTCATTGTTGAATAATGTTTAAACATGTGATATTCTTTTTGATTGGAGCAAGCCTTTTGGCTTGCTCTTCTCATTTAACCTTATCTGGAACTAAAGTTCCTTTAAACATCGACTCCAACGAGAAACAAGAAGTAAGCTCGTTTATTTCTCCGTTCAAGGATTCTATGGATCGTGCCATGAACCTCATCCTTGCCGAATCTAGTATTTCCATGGAAGTTGGTAGACCTTCGAGTGTATTGGGTAACTGGGCAAGTGACGCCCTATTTGTGAACCAAACGAGAACGGTCAGATTATCGGAGCCGATTTTTTGTTTGTTAAACACTGGCGGACTCCGTTCGTCAATCGGAAAAGGTCCCGTGACTTTAGGTGATATTTTCCGGATCATGCCTTTCGAAAATAGCGTTGTTTGGCTTCGATTGCCTATTTCATCGTTGGATAAGATTGAATATTACCTTCAACAGAGTGGTGGCGAACCAATATCGAATGCGTCGATGATGAATGGTAAATTGATGGTAAACGGCGTGTCAGAAAAAACACAGTTTATTTGGGTCATTACCTCTGATTATCTTGCCAATGGTGGCGATCGAATGGACTTTTTTCAAGATGCCGTTGAACGATCCGATAAAAAAACTTTGCTACGTGATGTGTTTATAGAAGAAGCCAAAACACAGAAAAACTTGATTGTTTCATCCGAAAAACGCATTCAATAAATGAAACGTAGATCCTTTCTTAAAACAAGTATTTTGGGTTCTAGCTCCTTGCTTTTGTTGAATTCCTTTCAATGGACGAAACAACTTCAGGCACTAAAAGAATCGAAATTGGTCATTTTACACACGAATGATACCCATTCACAAATTGATCCCTTTCCAGCGAATCATCCCAAATATCCAAACAGAGGTGGAGTTGCGCGTCGTGCAAAACTCATCGATGATATTCGTGCGCAAGAAGAACATATTTTATTGCTGGATTCCGGAGATATTTTTCAAGGAACGCCCTACTTCAATCTCTTTCACGGCGAATTAGAAATGAAACTCATGAGCGCGATGAATTATGATGCTGCGACCATGGGGAATCACGATTTTGACATTGGACTCGATGGATTTCTGCAAGCAAAGAAATTTGCGAATTTTCCATTTTTGTGCGCCAACTACGATTTTTCGAATACGATCTTAAAGGATCAAACACAAGCGTATAAAATCTTTCGTAAAGCGGGATTGAAAATTGGTGTTTTTGGTATTGGTATTCAATTAGACGGACTCGTTTCTGCTGATAATTTTGGTCAAACGGTTTACATGGACCCCATTGAAACGGCGAATAACACCGCCAAGGAATTACATGAAAAAGGCTGTGATTTCATTATTTGTCTTTCGCACTTAGGCTATAGTTATTCCGATGCGAAAAAACCTTCAGATGTTAAACTTG
>JBEDCT010000226.1:0-5263 GCA_041176665.1 Bacteroidota bacterium
CCTTACACACGAACGCATTAGACGAGGCCATTGCTTTGCCGACAGATTTCTCTGCACGGATTGCTCGAAACACACAAATTTACTTACAAACCGAGATTGGAATCACTTCATTTATTGATCCAAGTGCAGGTAGTTACTACATTGAATCATTGACAAATGAATTGGTGAATCAAGCATGGAAATTGATTGAAGAAGTCGAGGAATTAGGTGGAATGGCAAAAGCCATTGAAACAGGTATTCCGAAGATGCGCATTGAGGAAGCAGCGGCGAAAAAACAAGCGCGCATCGACTCGAACCAAGAAATTATTGTTGGAGTCAATCGTTACCAAAACGAGGACAAATCAGACTTCGACATCCTTGAAATTGATAATTCAAAGGTCCGTGATTCGCAAATCGAAGGATTGAATGCATTGAAATCGAAAAGAGATGAAGTCCTTGTGAATCAACTGTTACAAGAATTAGAATCTGCCGCACGAGCAGAAAACGGTAACTTGTTAGAAATTGCAGTCCGTGCCGCACAAGCGCGTTGCACATTGGGAGAAATTTCCGATGCGTTGGAACGAGTTTACGGACGCTATCAAGCAGTCATTCGCTCTATCAGTGGTGTTTATTCGAAAGAAATTATGAAGGATCAAGATTTTATTCAAGCCAAAGAACTCGTGGAGCGCTTTGCGAAATTGGAAGGAAGACGTCCAAGAATCATGATTGCCAAAATGGGTCAGGACGGTCATGACCGCGGAGCGAAAGTCATTGCGACATCCTTTGCCGACATTGGATTTGACGTAGACATTGGTCCACTTTTCCAAACACCAGGTGAAGCAGCCAAACAAGCCGTTGAAAATGACGTGCATATTTTAGGCGTATCTTCCCTTGCAGCTGGACACAAAACACTCGTTCCAGAAGTTATTTCAGAATTGAAAAAACTGAACAGATCAGACATAATGGTCGTTGCTGGAGGAGTTATTCCACAGCAAGATTATGAATACTTGTATGACGCCGGAGTTTTCGGGATTTACGGTCCAGGAACAAAGATTGCGAAGGCTGCGCAGGAGATATTAAACCTGCTGATTCAAAGTCATGAATAATTTTTTGTAAATTCGGCACAATAATTGAAAACGTCCCAATTAAAAAAAACAACGCTTATGTTTTCTAGAAAAATGATTTTAACCGGTTTATTCAGCCTATTATGGATGTCAAGTTCATTATTAGCTCAACAACCAAGCTTACAACTTAAGGAGTCTAAACGTGTGATTACCCTTGATGACGAAGGAAGTAAAACCAACCGTATAGAGATGAAATCCATTTTCACTCCAGCGGGAACGAAAAAAGTGGAGACACTTTGGTCCATTTCAGGCACGAAGGACAAAGACTGGACATTCACGAAAGGAGATGAAAAATCGGAGATCATTGAAGTGGAATTCAAAAGAGTCGGTAATTATAGTGTTTCGTTGTCTGTTACTTACTCCAAATCAAAGAAATTGAAAAATGGAGAGGTAGAAGAAGAGGAATTTGACATCTCTGAAGACCGTGATAATTTCATTACCGTAACGAATAATTTAGATGAATTGACACAAATTCACGCCGATAGTAACTTCGTGAAATTAGTGAAACGCGCTTCAGATTATGTGGTAAAACCAAAGTACGCAGGTGATCCTACTCCTTATATTTTCTTAGCGAAAGGCTTCTATGGCATGTACGCAAAGGATTTAAAAGATCCGGCTATCCCAGATCCTTTTGACGAAGCAGTAACAGCGACAGCAACGGCTATTGAAAAAGATGAGAATGGAATATTCCGCATGCCCATTCATCAAATGTGGTTAACGAACTTCCAAAGTGAATTGCTTGACAATGGAATCATTTACCGTTTAGAAGACGAAGATGGATACCCTGTCCTTTACACAAATACAAACAAAGAAAAATTAACGGAAGTAACAGTTGAGATGTTGGATGCTGCCGAGCAGTATTCTACCATTACCAAAAATCCAATGGCGATTAAATTTGTGGAAGCAGCGATTCGTTTTCAAAACAAAGATGCGAAAACAGCAAACCTTATTTGGAAAACAGAAATTCCTAATTTGATGAAGCTAACAGACTTAGATAATTTTACGGATGCTGACAAAGATGCCTTACGCACAGGAATAATCTTAAGTTCACAACAATTGATTAAACGCGATGGCAATACAGCAAATGCACGAGCAATGTTGAAGCATGTTTCCAAATGGTTTGAATACGATAAGGACTTCATCGCCTATTACGAAAAGAAATACAATAGCTTCGAAACTGAATAAATGAACATTCGAATCTTTAAAACTATAAAAGGAAGTGAACACTTCCTTTTTTTTATGCATGTATATTTGGATTATGAAATTTCAGGTTCCCACTTATCTCAGAAATAAATACATTCTTACCGGAATTGTTTTTATGATTTACTTTCTCTTTTTAGACGATTGGGATGTTTTTACACTGATATCACAACAGCGTAAAGTCAACCAGTTTACGGAGCAAAACATGGAAATGTCTAAGAAACTGAAAGAAACGAAGCAGATACTTCGACGCTTAAAAAACCCAGACTATCTTGAGGCTTATGCTCGTTCGGAGAAATTCTTTAAGCGAGATGACGAAGAGATTTTTGTGATTACTTATAAATAAGTATCGTTCGGTCAACCAACCTCATCTCTGGATAGTAATAACCGAGTATCTGATCAAAAGAATAGCCTTTTTTGGCCATATTCATCGCACCTTCTTGACAAAGTCCAACGCCGTGTCCGAAACCTCGTCCGTGCAACACCATTTCCTCGCCTTCCATATCAACATCAAAAAACGTTGATTTTAATTTGAACTGCTCTCGCAAGTCGCGAAGGGGAATTCCATAAATTGGATGCAAATAAAACGCCGAACGTTGTTCTTGGACAAAATGCTGCAATAGTTCATTACTCACGGAGTCCCAAACTGGAAAATTGTATTTATCCACCAAAAATTTTGTCCATTGTTCCTTCGGGATTCGTTTCTCCCATTTCGCTTGTTGCGTATGAATACAAAATGTATCCTTGAATGAACATAAATTAGGAATCTCTTCATTCCAAACATAATGTGGCTCTGATGTTTGTCCACCACAATTCGCATGAAAGTACGTTGGATACAACTCGCTGGCTTGATCGATCATAACGAGTCCACGCGTTTGATGTACGGCAGAATCTATAGTCACTGTAGCGCTACGATGGTGCAAGTACGCTTGACAATGAACGCGGTCACAAAGATTGTAGCCATTCTCTTTGTGTTTGGTCCAGTATTTCATGGCGTAGGTACGGCTAATCACCGCTTGCGCTTTGTAATAATTTAACTTTTGTCCAGGACCACCTTCCGATTCTACCACACCTTCGAGGTAGGTTTCCATGTCCAAATTATTCATCAAATTCAAGGCTTCTTTTCTGATTTCAATATCAAAATCACCTTCATAGGAACGTTGCTTCGCTGCGGGAGTAATCAACCTCAGCTGTAGGTAATCCTCCTGTTTGTCTTGAATGAGTCGAATGGACTTCCCTCTCCCCTTTTCAATACCGTTTACGAGGACACGAACAACTCCTCCGGTATATGTTGCTTTAAAAATATCTGCAGGACCTAATTTTGCGAGTTGAACGGAATCCTTGAAAACGAAATACGTTCCTTTCCCAACGATTCCTTCAATTTCTTTAATGGATTTATCTGAAAACAATCCTATACGGATATTTTGCGCACTTAAAAAAAACGGGCAAATGATCGATAGGAAAAATAGAAGCTTACGCATTTAGTTCAAGTATTGAATTAAATCCAAGGCCATTTTTTCGCTGCAACCATTCTTTCCGAGTAAGGTGATTAACTGATCGTAGGCTTTTAACATTTCGGTCCTGGGTGTTTGACCCTCACGCAATTTATTCAACTCAAGCACCATCAATTCACTTTGACAATCGTTTTGAATTAATTCACGCACCACTTCCTTGTCCAGAATTAAATTCACCAAAGAAATAAATTTAATCTTCACCAGCGCTTTGGCGATTCTGTAGGACAGCATCGAGCTTTTGTAACAGACAACCTGAGGGACTCTGAACAACGCTGTTTCCAAGGTTGCTGTCCCGGAAGTAACAAGTGCTATATCCGCCTGACTCAACAATTGATAGGTTTGATTTTGAATCAAACTCACTTGATTTCCCAGTTGAAATTCTTGGTAAAACGAAACTGGTAAATTCGGAGCTCCAGCAATCACGACTTGATGGGAATCTTGAAAAGCGTCAGCAGCTTTTAACATCAAGGGAAGTTTTTTTCTCAATTCTTGCTTTCGACTTCCTGGAAGTAAGGCCAATATTGGTTTAGCTGAAGGAAGTACCAATTCTTCATGTTCCTGTTGTTGGAAGCGTTCGATCTCATCCAAAAGCGGGTGTCCAAAATACTGAACTTCGATATCGAATTTTTGATAAAAAGCAGGTTCAAAAGGCAGTATGGCATACATCCGATCAACGTCTCTTTTAATTTGAAAAACGCGATTTTCTTTCCATGCCCAAACCGTTGGAGAAATGTAATAGATGACTTTAATTCCTTTCGACTTCGCCCATTTTGCCATGCGCAAGTTGAATCCAGGATAATCGACAAGCAGCAATACATCCGTTTGAAAATCTGTGATTTGTTGCTTGCAAAGTTTGAAATTCCGAAGAATCGTTGGTAAGTTTTGTAGCACTTCAGCGAAGCCCATGAACGCTAAATCGCGAATGTGTTTTTTTATCTCAACTCCTTCGGCTGAAAGTCGATCACCTCCCCAGGCTTGAAATTCATAAAGCGAACTGTTTTTTTTCCAAGCGCGAACAAGGTTTGCTGCATGCAAATCTCCAGATGCTTCGCCACTTAAAATGAAAACGTTTTTTTTGGACATCCTACTTGATCAAATTCACATAGACCATAAAAGGTGCATAAATAAGCATGCCAAAAATAATTCCTCGGGTATAAGCATATTTCTCCTTGTTCAAAAACAGGTAAAACCAGAGAAGATTTGGAATCAATCCTAAAGATAAATAACGGCTAAGGTATTCTACTGAATCATTCACTTGACTCCATAAATAGGAGAACTCGGTATGACGTGACTGCGATAGGATAAAAACAATGATCGGTAAAAAAATGATGGGTGACAAAACACCGATTAAGAAACCAAGGACATGTTCTTTTGTTATTTTCTTCATATTTTCCAGTTTTTCATTTGTTGTAACGTTTCGTATGCTGTCAAGTCAAAATGTGTAGG
>JBEDCT010000227.1:0-4088 GCA_041176665.1 Bacteroidota bacterium
GGAATCGTTGTTAATAATTCTATCAATAGAATTAGGGGTAAAACGGTCTTTGATGAATCCCGAAAAAACGAGTACGCGTGCGGTATGCAAACTAGATCGATTCATCAAGAATCCGTCCTCATCGAGGTAAAAACTTTGGCCTAATTGATTAAATATTCGCGCAATGGGTTTTCGTAGATTCAACTGTATATCCCACTCATTTCCAATACGTTTGAAAACCTTGACATTTTTAACCTCAGGCATTAACGAAATAACGTATTCGATTTTTCGAATATTTAGCTTACCTACTTGTTCATTTTCTTGAATCAATCGGTGAAGTTTAAGTCGGTCAATAAGCTCTGGTTCGGTCAAAAAAGCGTCTCCGTCTACATGGATAGAAATTTTAGGAATATCATATTTTTTTTCTTTCTCTTCCCTGTCAGCGAAGACCAATACGGTCACAACTCCTGCCGCTACCAAAATCCACAAACTAATTTTCATCCAATTTTTCATGTCAATCAGCGAGATTTATCGTTAACAATTCTTTTAAAGACGGCACCAATCGATCAATATCCCCAGCACCGATAGTCAAGAGTACTCCTTCTGTGTATTGGCTTAAATACGGCAATAGTTCACTTGGTTTTTTTATCGATTTTTGTGTGTTTTTACACTTCGAAAATAGCCATTCGCTTGTAATTCCTTGTATTGGTTCTTCGCGGGCTGGATAAATGGGAAGAAGTATTAATTCGTCTAATTCAGAAAGTTCTTTCGCGAAATCTTCTGCGAAATCTTTCGTCCTCGAAAACAAGTGCGGCTGGAAAACACCGGTGATTTTCTTTCCAGGATATAAGAGTTTTATGGAGCTTACTAAAGCCGCAATTTCTTGAGGATGATGGGCATAATCGTCGACATACACGAGATTTTCTGTACGTATGATGTACTCAAATCTCCTCTTCACACCAAGGAAATTTTTTAGTCCAGAACGGATTTGTATTTCATCCATCCCTAATTCATGAAGGAGTCCAACGCACGCGAGTGCATTCTCTGCATTGTGGATGCCTGGTAATCCAAATTGAACGGTTCGCCACCACGTATTTTTTAAGCGAATATCCCCGCACAAAAATCCATCAATCCAATGAAGATTGAACACCGAATAGTCGGCACTTTCGGATTCAACTGCGTAGGTGAAGGTTGTTCCTAAGGACGGTAAATGAAGTCCTTCTTTTTGCAAACAAATTCCTTTTGGATCTAATTTCATCGCAAACTGACGAAATCCTTCTTTGAATTGCTCGGCTGTTCCGTAAATATCCAAGTGATCCGGGTCTGCCGAGGTGATGATGGAAGCAAAAGGTGATAAATGAAGAAAAGATCGGTCAAATTCATCTGCCTCTATCACGGTAAACAAACTGTCCTTATTCAGCACCAGGTTCGATTGAAAGTTCGTAGCGATTCCACCGAGAAAGGCATTGCATTTCATGTCGGACTGATCTAACATAAATGCCAACATGCTACTCGTTGTCGTCTTTCCATGTGTTCCTGCAACGCAAAGTCCTTTGGACTGACGCGTCAACATTCCAAGAACTTCTGCACGCTTGAGAAGTGTAAATCCACCGTTTTTAAAATAATTCAATTCCCCAAGTTGCTTAATGGCTGGAGTATAGACGACGAGGGTTGTTGTTTGATCCGTAAATTGTTCTGGGAGTTGGTTATCCAAATCATCAAAATGAATCAAGCATCCTTCGAGTTCCAACTGCTTAGTCAATGGTGATGGCGTTTTGTCATATCCGCCAACGGTTAGTCCGTTCTGGTTGAAATAACGCGCCAAAGCTGACATGCCAATGCCTCCAATTCCGATAAAATAAACCTGTTTATATTTCTCGAACTGCTGCATTTTCTTAGATAATTGATTCACAGGCATCGACGATTTCAATGCAGGCATTTGGTTTGGCTAAAAGTCGAATGGATTTCGCTAGTTGATCACAAAGAACTGGGTTATTTAACAATTCTATGGCACTTGGAATCAATGTTTCTTTCGATTGCGCATCGCTCACTAAAACCGCCGCATCTTGTTTCACTAAAGCCATCGCGTTTTTCGTTTGATGATCTTCAGAAACATTCGGTGATGGAACGAGAATACAGGGTTTTCCGATTAAGGTAAGTTCTGAAACAGACAAAGCACCTGCTCGTGAAATGATGACATCTGCCGCGGCATAAGCTAAGTCCATTCTTTGTATGAATGCATGGACTTGCATGTTTGCTTTCCATGACTCCTCCAACTGTTCTTCTATCTGAGTTAAATAGTTTTTTCCACATTGCCAAATGACCTGAACATGCGATGAAGCAAGTAAGTACGCGTGATTCAATACACTTTCATTGAGTGTTCGTGCACCCAAACTTCCACCAATTACCAGAATGGTCTTTTTAAGTGGATCTAAGTGAAAAAAGGCTTGTGCTTCAGATGTTAATTCTGCTTGTTTTGATACCAAATTACGCACAGGATTTCCCGTTTGAATGATTTTGGACGTTGGAAAAAACTGATCCATTCCGCTATATGCCGTGCAAATTTTCGCTGCTTTTTTGGCTAAAAGCTGATTCGTTTTTCCCGGGAAAGAATTTTGTTCTTGAATGAGTGTGGGAATGCCAAGCATATTGGCCATTTGAAGGGTTGGACCACTTGCGTATCCACCTACACCAATGACTAATTGGGGCTTAAAGTTTTTCACTATCGAACGCGCCTTCCAAAGACTTTTTACTATTTTGAAGGGGAGTAAGAAATTAGAAAGTGTCAATTTTCGTTGAAGTCCAGCAATCGGTAATCCAACAATTTCGTATCCTGCTTGCGGAACTTTTTCCATTTCCATTTTTCCAATTGCGCCCACAAATAAAATGGACACAGCTGGATTTCTTCGTTTTATTTCATCAGCAATGGCCACTGCAGGAAAAATATGTCCACCTGTCCCTCCTCCTGAAATTATTACCCGTTGAATACTCATCACTCGTTTTATTTTATGCTTGCTCGAAAGAAGCTTCGTCTTTTTCTTTTTCTAAATCTTTTGCAAATGCCTGAATCACTCCAATGGAAACACAGGCCATGATCAACGCTGACCCACCCATTGCAAGGAAGGGCATGTTTTGTCCTGTAACGGGAAAAACACCTGTACAAACCAACATGTTAATACTCGCTTGTGTCAGGAGGTGAATGCCAATTCCCAACGAAACATACGACTGAAAAAGATCGGTCGTTTTTAGGGCGATTTTGATGATTCTGTGAAGCAAAATCATATACAATAAAGCTAAAAATGCGGCCATTAGAAACCCAAATTCTTCTACAAAAGTCGCGTAATAAAAATCTGCGTATGCTTCCGGTAGGTATTCCTTTAATTTCCCATCACCCACACCTTGTCCGAACAAGGAACCAACATGAATCGCCAATTGGGCATTTTTTGCTTGCGCATTTGCTTGGACTGTTTTAATATCTTGTGAATCACTTTCCATTCGATTTGTCAATCGATTCTTCCATGTATCGAAACGCGGAAGGAGTCCTACTTCGGGAAAGGATATGTGAAAGATAACGGCTAAAGATGCCAAAGCGATACCAACACCCGCCATAGCGAATAATTTCCCCCAAGGCACTTTTCCAATGTAAAGCAAGGCCATACAAAGCAAAAACAACATGGCGGCTGTTGAGAAGTTGTCTTTGACAATCAAGGTACAAATCACCGCAATTGGAATCATCAAGGGAAGAATTCCTTCTTTCCAGCTGGATAATTTTTCCTTCTTTTTTACAAGGATGCGACTAACATAAATGATGAGGGCCAATTTGGCGAAATCAGAAGATTGAAAGGTTAATTTCACAAATGGAATACGTATCCAGCGTCCGGCACCATTCACTTCTGTGCCAAAAAACAAGGTAAAAAGTAATAAGGCAATCGCGAGGTAATAGGAAAATTTCGCGAGTTGACTAATATATTTCGAATTTACGCGGTGTATAGCAAACATGGATGCGAATCCAATTACCACATAAATTAAATGTTTAAATAAATATTGAAAAGGGGAGCCACCTTCGATTTTCACCAAAATAGGTACAAAACTATAAACCGTTACGAGGG